>DGRP01000152.1 GCA_002391065.1 Ruminococcus sp. UBA4385
CCGCGGGGCGTGCGGTGTTGCCTTAATCATGAGTACTTGCACAATTCAACATAATGTGTTATAATTAATGAATCATCAAGGAGGGACAGCTATGAAAGCTATGCTTAATAAACTTGAAGAACTCGGTCCGCTTTTTGTACTGGCTGTGATCGCTTTTATTATAGGGCATATTCTTACCCGTATCGTTATGAGAATAATGGATCGTGCCTCTTCTCTTAATCGTGTGGATATTACAGTACATAAGTTCATAATGTCTGTTGTGCGTGTTATTATGCTCAGTTTAACGATCATAATCTGTCTGTCAATTATGAAAGTGCCTATGGCATCGATTATTGCAGCCATCTCAGCCGCCGGTCTGGCAGTTTGCCTTGCGCTCAAAAGCAGTCTTTCTAACATAGCCGGAGGATTTGTTATTCTGTTTACCAAGCCTCTTAAAGCAGATGACTATGTTCAGATAGGCAATGATGAGGGCGTAGTTGAAGAAATATCTATTTTCTATACAAAGCTCAGAACCTTTGACGGAAGAGAAATACACATTCCGAACGGAAATGTAGCCTCAAAGAGCATTATTAACATGACAAATGAAGGCAGAAGGCTGCTTATCCACCGTATACAGATAAGCTACTCGGACGATTTTAACAAGGCCTGCTCCATTGTAAAGGGAGTTCTGCTCAACGAAGACTACACACTCCACGAGCCTAAAGAGCCTGTTGTATGTATGGGCGGTCACAGAGACAGTTCAATCGAGATACTTGTAAAGGTCTGGGTTCCGCTTGACAGATACTTATTTGCAACCTCTGATATACTTGAAAAGGTAAAGACTGCATTTGATGTAAACGGTATTACTATTCCCTTCCAGCAAATTGATCTTCATTATCCGGATAACCACTGATAACAGTTCAGGCTGTCTCAATTGAGGCAGCCTTTTTTATTACTATTTTTCAGTATTAGCTATTGCCATAACTATTACCTTTTCAGCTCCGAGCTCTTTTAACAGGTCGGTACAGCTGTTGAGAGTTGCACCTGTTGTATATACATCATCGCATAAAACAACAGTCTTCCCTTTTATATCATTGTGCTTGGGAGAAATATAGAACACGTTGTCTGCAAAAGCTCTTCTGTCTGAGACACTCTTTTTATGCTGAACCTGAAAGCCTCTTTTCTTTTTCAGCAAACTGAAATCATACGGCTTTTCCAGCTCACGAGCCATATATCTTGCTATAGCTTCTGCCTGATTTATGCTTTTATCTTCCTTTTTAAGCCAGTACATGGGTACTGCTGTTACAAGATCAACCTGCTCAGCTATCCCGTCATCCTTCATCCGTTTGGCTATCTCCACGGAAGCATACTCGGCAAGGTTCAGTATAAGACCATCTTTCAGGTCATATATTGCAGTAATAACAGGATACTCATACTGTACAAGAGTGTATACTGCATCAAAATGAATTGCAGAATGGTCAAGGCACTGCTTTTTTCCGCATACAGGACAGATTTTCTCATCATTGTACGGAAGATTATCTATACAGTCATCACACAAAAGCCCGTCATATTCAAGGACTTCTCCGCATATAGGGCACTGTGTAGGCCAGATTAAACTTGCATATTTACGAAATATCGCCGTCTTCCTGTCCATCATTGACATCACCTGTTCCGTTTATCTGCTCTAAGAGCATATTACATAGCGCTGTATAACGAAGTACTCGTCTTTCATTATCAATCATATAGTTTACACGATTTTTTGAGCCGACAATTATAAGCATCTTTTTAGCTCTTGTAACAGCCGTATACAAGAGATTTCTGTAATATAGCTTATCGTATCCGCCCAAAACCGACAGTATGACAACATCATATTCAGAGCCCTGACTTTTATGAACGGTAATTGCATATGCAAGCTCAAGATTAGCAAACATAGAGTCAACATATACACATTCCCTGCCGTCGAAATCTATGGTCGCTGTCCTGAGAACACTGTTTATTTCAAGGATAATGCCGATATCTCCATTGAAAATGCCTGCTCCGCTTTCTGTTGTGCCGTCAGGGTTCTTTTTCTTCCAGGTAATATCGTAGTCATTCCTGGTCTGCATGACCTTATCACCCTTACGAAAAGTATACAATGGAAATTTAAGCTCTGATTTTTTCTTAGAATACGGATTAAGTTCGCTCTGAAGTTTTTTATTAAGCTCTACAGTTCCTGCAGGACCCATTTTAGTAGGCGAAATCACCTGTATGTTCTCAAAAGAATTATACCCATAGGCTTTATTAAGTCTGTCCTTTGACAAATCAACTATTAATTCCTGCAGGTCATTGAAATTCAGCCTTTGAAAAAAGAAGAAATCCTTATCACGCTTTGTAAATTCGATATGCTCACCTTTGATTATTTTATGAGCATTCATAATAATATCTGACTCCTGTGCCTGTCTGAATATTTCCTTGAGCGTAACTACAGGCATAACTCCGCTGTTGATAATATCTCCAAGGACATTTCCTGCACCAACTGACGGAAGCTGGTCTGTATCACCTACAAGAATAAGCTTACAGGTTACACTTATAGCTCTGAGCACGGCTTCAAAAAGCAGACTGTCAACCATAGACATTTCATCAATTATCAAAACATCACAGTCAAGAGGCTCGTTCTCATTATGTACAAACGAAGATGTATCATCAGAATTAAATTTTACTTCCAGAAGTCTGTGTATTGTCTTAGCTTCAAAGCCTGTAAGCTCTGTCAGTCTTTTAGCTGCCCTTCCGGTAGGCGCACACAGCATTACATTCATTTCCTGCTGAGTAAACAATGAAAGAATAGCATTCAGCGTTGTAGTCTTTCCTGTACCCGGACCTCCGGTCATTACAAGGAAACCCTTAGACAGCGCCTGATTGATAGCCTGACGCTGTAAAGATTCATATTTGATATTATTATTCTCTTCTTCAAGGTCAATTACAGCAGTATAATCAATTTTGCTGTCATATAATATACTGTTCATTATTGACAGCCGCCTTGAAATAAAGTCCTCAGCTCTGAAATATGATGCAAGCATGACATATCTGCGCTTGCCTTTATAATAATAGAACAGGTTTTCGTCTTCGATCTCTTCTGCCAGTACTGACTGTACAAGCCCCTTATCAAGGCTCAGATACTCACTTGTTATCTTTAAGAGCGTCTCCTCAGGCAGACAAGTATGTCCCGATAATGCATTATCCCTCAGAACATAAGTTATTCCTGCCTTGATTCTATACTTACTGTCCTCAGGAATATCGTTTCTTGCGGCTATCTCATCTGCTTTAGAAAAAGCAAGATCAATCCCCTCACTGCATAGAACGTATGGATTTTTCTTTATAAGAGCCTCAGCGCCATCTCCCCAGCGATTCCATGCCTTTATACTTTGAGAGGCCGTAACACTGTATTTACCAAGATAAGACATCAGTGAGCGTACAGCAAATGTTTTTCTGAATTCTTCAGAAAACTCTTTTGCCTTTTTTATAGTAATATCTTTTATCTCACAGAGCTTTTCAGGCTCGTTCTCTATTACCGAAAGTGTATCTATTCCGAATTTGCTGACTATTCGTTTAGCAAGAACAGGTCCTATACCTGTTATAGCTCCGCTTGCAAGATAGCGCTGTATAGCTGCTGACGTTGTCGGAAGAGACCTTTCAAACACAGACACCTTAAACTGGTCTCCAAAGCGCTTATGTACAGTGAATTCACCTGTGCATACAAGGTCTTCACCCTCTTCAACATCGCCCATTTCACCTACAACAGTAATAAGCTCATTTTCATAATTAAGCAGCAAAACGCAAAAGCCTGTGTTAGGGTCTTTATGTATTATGCTGTCAACCTCACCATTTATAGTTTTCAGTTCCGACATCCGTTCTTCTCTTTTCTGAATATGTTAATCTCTAAAAACAGTACCTACCAGTTGAGTTTCATTAACGATTTTTATACTCGGATATTTGTTTGATATATAAGCGATCTCAGATTTTTCTCCATCATGACAGGAAACTATAATAGCACGTCTGTATTCGGCACTCTCAAACATTTCTTCATAATAATATGCACGAACAGCGGCTTCCAAAGAATTAATTTCTCCGTCATAAGGAATAACTATATAGGCTCTATGTTCGCTGAACTGTCTCCGCCTGCTTAAACCAAACAAAAGCAATAATGTAACTACACACAAAAATATCGCTGCTGCCAGACCTGCCATAGCTGCTCACCTCACAATAAAGATAACACATACTATGCTTACTAATCATGGTCTGACACTATTATTTTACTACATAACCCGAAAAAAAGCAAGTAAAAAGCCGTTTTTTCAAACGGCTTTTTATATTAATCTGTTATTTTGATTGTTTTATCCCATTTTCTGAATTTGCTCTCATAATCCGAACGGTCATCCTCATTGCACATAAACATTGAGAAGTAGAAAGCATTGTCTTCCTGACGGCAGGCTGCAAAAATATAAACACGCTTTGCCTCATATAAGGTTATCAAACTTGCCTTAGCATCTGACTCATCTTCTGATGTAGACAAATTCTTGAAACTTGAATCCTTCATTCTCATCTGCTGTATCCACATATTAAGGAAGGTATTAGCATCAGTACCCGAAAGATCTTCGGCAGTAAGTGTAGGATATGAAAGCTTCATATATACAAAAGCTGCATCGTCGCCCTGCTCGTAGAATTCTGTTACAACGTCCATAACTGACGAATCATATCTGCCGATAAAACTATCCTCATTAAAATCATCATTTTTTTCCATTGCTGATGACATCTTGACAGAAATACATTTCATTTCAAAAAGCTTATCTGCCGAATTTTTTTTAGAATACTTCAATGCCATGAAAACAAAGAAAGCAATTACACAAATCAGAGCAATTATTGCAATAAGAACACCCGTGTATGATTTTTTCCTTACGGCTGCACCGCCTGCTCTGCCCATACCAAAGCCATTATACGAGGGATTGGCAAAGCCATTCGCAGGGTCATTGAAAGCAGCATTATTCTGCTGAAAGCCGGTTGCCTGATACGGCTGCTGAGCATAACCCTGCTGATTAAAATTATTCTGCGCATATGATTGCTGATAGTTCTGCTGACCATACCCCGAATTTGCCTGAGCACCGCCAAAATTGTTGGTTGCATAAGGATCATTCATATTGCCTGCAGGTCTCTGCTGATACGCAGGCTGTTGATATGTCTGCTGCGGCTGCTGATATACAGGC
>DGRP01000013.1 GCA_002391065.1 Ruminococcus sp. UBA4385
AGAAAAAGTACTTTGAGGTAGGCTCATGCTCGAACCTCGGTGACGCTCAGGCAAGAAGACTTGGTATCAGGATCAAGGGCGCTGACGGAAACAAGTACTTTGCTCACACCCTTAACAATACCGTTGTTGCTCCTCCGAGAATGCTCATTGCATATCTTGAAAACAACCTCAACGCTGACGGTACGGTAAATATCCCCGAGCCCCTCAGAATGTACATGGGCGGCAAGGATAAGATAACCAAGTAATACCACCGCACAGACCCGACCCCTTACCAACGCTTTGGCGAGGGGTCTGATTTTTCGTTCCAAGGAGATCCAAATGACCGCTGTCATACTCAATTCTCTGATAGTTATACTGGAGCTGATAAGCTGTTACTTAGCTTTTAACCACTCGGGAATAAAGGCTCTTGTGTTCTATACCGTATTAAGCAATATAATGGGGCTTATAAGCTCTGCACTTTATGTCGGATATGCTGTCGGGGGAGGAAAGCCCCCTATGTGGGTATCGTCATTCAGATATACGGCAACGGTCTGCCTGACTGTTACTTTTCTGGTAGTTATGCTGGTGCTCCTGCCCTTTGAAATCAAAAGCGGAGACCCTGCCAGAATCCTTTACAAGGGCGCAAACCTCGGACACCATATTCTGTGCCCGATACTGTCGATAGTGTCGCTCCTGTTTTTTGACAAAATGGGAGCACTCGGCACAAGAGAGCTTTTTATTGCCTTTTCCTTTACTATTGCATACGCTGTTGTGCTGATTATCCTGAACGTTTTAAAAAAGGTACGGGGTCCGTACCCCTTTCTGCTTGTTTACGAACAGCCTTTTTATATGTCGCTGTTCTGGCTGGTGCTGATAGTCGGCTCGGCTTTTGGAATAGCAGCACTGATGAAGCTGCTGGTCTCGGTACTGAACAAAAATTAAGGAGTGATAGCTTTGCGCTCTGAAACTAAAATAAGCCTGCTCTCGGGAATAAAGGATTCTGTCCCGATAGCACTGGGATACCTGTCGGTGTCCTTTGGCTTCGGAATAATGGCTGTGTCTGACGGCTTGTCTGTTTTGCAGGCAGTGCTTATCTCAATGGCGAATCTTACCTCGGCAGGACAGGTGGCAGGCCTTGCTGTTATTGCAGGAAGCGGCTCTCTTGTTGAAATGGCTATGGCGCAGTTTATTATTAATCTCAGATACTCACTTATGAGCATATCCCTCTCGCAGAAGCTTGACAAGACCTTTACTCTGCCTGCAAGGTTACTAGGCTCATTCGGAATAACAGACGAGGTCTTCGCCGCAGCCTCGACACGCAAGGGCGATATCTCAAAGCACTATCTCTACGGTCTGATACTCATGCCTTATTTTGCATGGGCACTGGGAACGCTCCTCGGGGCGGCAGCAGGGGAGATACTGCCCGAAATGCTCAAAAATGCCCTCGGAATAGTCATCTACGGAATGTTCACAGCTATTGTTTTCCCTGCCGCAAGAAAGGCTCTCGGAGTTGCTGTTGTGGCGGCAGCGGCGATCGGGCTCAGCTGTCTTATAAGATATGTTCCGATCTTCAAGGGAATATCCTCGGGCTTTTCAATAATAATCTGCACTATAGCAGCGGCAGTTCTCGGCGCTGTACTGTTTCCTGTCAAAGACGAAGAGGAGGGAAGTGCTGAATGAGATTTGCGATACTGCTTCTTGTTATGGCAGGTGTGACCTATCTGGTCAGAATGCTGCCCTTCGTTGCTTTCAGAAAAAAAATAAGCTCCCCTTTTGTGAAGAGCTTCCTATACTATGTTCCTTACGCTGTCCTCGGTGCTATGACTGTACCTGCGGTGTTTTACTCAACGGGCAGCACGCTTTCGGCTGCGGTAGGCTTTGCCTGCTGTCTTATACCTGCTTATTTCGGACGCTCGCTTATAACGGTTGCCCTCACAGCAGGCGGAGCAGCCTTTCTGACAGAGCTTATAGCCTCTCATTTATGAGAATAAACGGCACTTCTGCTTGTTACGGCAGAAGTGCCGTTTTGTTCTATTCATGCTGTGCTCTCTGATGCTTTTCTATCATAGTCCAGCTCATGAAAGCATAGATATCATTGACAAGGAACACTATAAAGCAGGCAAGCACACTTGCATAGGAACGGTCAGCGTAGGTCGCAAGCGACCAGAGAACTATCAGCACAATATCATTCGCCGCATACGCTAGTGCATAAAGCCTGCTCCTCAGAAAGGTCAAGGCAGCGGCGAAAAAGCTTGTCGAGACTGAAATTATAGAGAACACTATGTTCGGGGTATCAAGCCATACCAGAATATATCCGAATATCACTGTGACAACAGCGGTAAGCCCTATCGCACAGCTCAGTGACAGGGGAGTGACCCTTGCTATCTTTACCTGACGTGTGCCCTTTCCCGCAGGGTGTCTGAGCCACGATATCAGTGCTGCGACCGACATCGGCAGAGTCATTCCGACGTAGGTGGCAAGCTCTCCGTAGTAACGGAAGGTGTAGGAAATGATTCCGTAAAGTATGCTGAACACTACCATTACCGCAGGTCCGACAGGGCTGCCCTTTGCCTGAAAGATAAGTCCTGCCGCCCCAAGAAGCGACGCTATAAGCGACAGCACTCCCTGTGCCCCCGACAGCATAAACGATACCACTATCACTACCGAGGACATTCCCCATATAAACAGCTCATAGCTTTTGAAATAGCGTTGTTTTTTCATAAGACCTCCAAAAAAAGAGCACGTTCGGTTTTTCTTCCGTCATATCTCAGAGACATGACCTGACCTAATGAAAAACCAACGTGCTGCCCGGTGGCAAATATCTGTATGAATTATAGCATATTTTTCTGCTTTTGTAAAGGGACTATTTGTCCTTTCCCTTCATTTTCTTCCTTATCCACATAGTAACGATCACAAGGGCGAGTATCAGTGTGGCTAAGATTATAAGAAGCGGTATTGTCAGCTTTTTGGCAAGATCATTTCTCTCCTTTTCAAGGCTGCCCTGTGAGGAAGACGAACTGCTCTCTGTCTGCTTAACTGCGGCAGAGGCGCTCTCCTCTCCCGATGCGGGAGCTGCCTGCGCTTCGATTGTCGGCTCTGTCTGCTGAGTTACAATTTCTGCTGTGGTCTGCTCGGGAGCTTCGGTCTCTTCGGGAGGGGCGGTCTCTGTTGTTGTTTCTGTATCGGTTTCGGTAACTGCTTCGCCGCCCGAAATCACAGTGTTTGACGCCGCAAGCTCCGCAATGACCGTGCCCTCGGGATCAAACACATAGCCGTTTACAGATAGGGAAGCCTCTCCCTCATCAATTACGTTAAAGCTGAAATCAAGAGACATATCTCCAGTAGGGCTGTCAGGAAAGGCCGCAGGAATAACAAGCTCTCCTCCTCCGCCCGAAGCATAATCCGAGGATACAAACTCTAAAACAGTCTCATCATAGCTGAGGTTTGCCGCAACTGTACCTATATTGCTGTCGCAGTTTACGTTCACAGTGACGGTAATGCTGTCACCCACTGAGACCGCATCGGGAACTGCGATATTTGCAGAGCCGTCAGCATATACATTGAATGATGTCACAAGCATAGCAGACAGCACAGAAAGTGCAAGGCCTGCTCTTCGCAGAGTTTTTTTCATATAGTTCACTCTCCTTTTTTGTTGTCAAGCTTATTATATACTATTTTTCCTGTTTCGTCAATCACAAACAGCGGATTTTGAGCTTTCTGTGTTGACAAATCAGTGTATTTGAGGTATAATATATATATCTATTTTCAGATATCAACCACTAGTTATACGAAAGGATATTGTTTTATGTGCGGAATAGTTGGATTTACAGGAAGCAAGCAGGCAGCCCCCATTCTTCTTGACGGACTTGCCAAGCTTGAATACAGAGGCTATGACTCGGCAGGTATCGCTGTAAGAGACGGCGACCGCGAGGCTGAGATAATAAAGGCTATGGGCAAGCTCAAGGTGCTCAGAGAAATGACCGATGAAGGCAATGCCGTAATAGGTACCTGCGGTATAGGTCATACAAGATGGGCAACTCACGGAGAGCCTAACGAGACAAACGCTCACCCTCACTACTCTGACGACGGAAACGTTATCGGTGTTCACAACGGTATTATCGAGAACTATCAGGAGCTTCGTGCAAAGCTCACCAAGAAGGGCTACACCTTCTACTCCACAACCGATACCGAGGTAGCTATCAAGCTTATTGACTACTATTATAAAAAGTATCTCGGCACTCCGATAGATGCTCTTAACCATGCGCTTGTAAGAATCAGAGGCTCTTATGCTCTGGCAGTTATGTTTGATTCTTACCCCGGAGAGATCTATGTCGCAAGAAAGGACAGCCCGATGATAATCGGTGTTTCCGACGGAGAGACATATCTTGCGTCTGACGTTCCCGCAATTCTTAAATACACAAGAAACGTTTATTACATCGGCAACCATGAGCTTGCAAGGCTCACTAAGGGTGAGGTAGAGTTCTATAACCTTGACGGCGAGAGAATTGAAAAAGAGCTCAAGACTATCGAGTGGGACGCAGAAGCAGCAGAAAAGGGCGGCTATGAGCACT
>DGRP01000102.1 GCA_002391065.1 Ruminococcus sp. UBA4385
CGAGAATAGCAATATCGGTAACGTTTGCGCCTCTTGCACGCATAGATGTAAATGCCTCATGTCCCGGGGTATCAAGGAAGGTTATCTTCTTTCCGTTATACTCTATCTGATAAGCACCGATATGCTGTGTGATACCGCCTGCCTCGGTCTCGGTAACGTGAGCGTTTCTTATCCTGTCGAGGATAGAGGTCTTACCGTGGTCAACGTGACCCATAACAACAACGACAGGGCATCTCTCAACGAGCTTATCCTCGGGGTCTGCCTCGTCCTCGATAAGTCTTTCCTCAATAGTGATGTGAACTTCCTTCTCTACCTTAGCGCCGAGCTCCTCAGCCACGAGCGCCGCAGTATCGAAGTCAATTACCTCATTGATAGATGCCATAACACCGAGACCCATAAGCTTCTTGATGACCTCGGTAGCAGTTACCTTCAGTCTGCTTGCAAGCTCTGACACCACGATCTCATCGGGGATCATAACTTTAAGCTGCTGCTTTCTTGCTCTTTCGAGCTCTAAGCGGCGAAGCTTCTCGTTCTCTGTCTCTCTCTTGTGGGAGAACTGCTGCTTCTTCCTCTGCTGAGATTTCTGAGTGAGCTTCTGCTTCTTCTGGAAGTTATCCTTGCTCTTGTTGTGCTTTGAGTTTGCGAGAGTATCGTACTTCTCATTATACTTATCAAGCTCGACATAGCTTCCTCTGAGGTCGATAGTGCTGCCCGAGCCGAAGCTGTCATTATCCTCGGACATGGTGTAGCTTTCACCGCCCTCGCTCTTATTCTGCGAGAAGCCGCCAAGCTGGAGCTTTGTTCCGTGCTCCTTCTTCTTAGCCTGCTTCTTCTCTTCCTTTTTCTTTCTGGACTCAGCCTTCTGCTTTTCAGCCTCCGCCTTTTTCTTCTCGGCTTCTGCTTTTTCCTCAGCGGCCTTTCTTTCAGCCTCTGCCTTTTCCTCAGCGGCCTTCTTTTCAGCAGCGGCCTTTTCCTCGGCAGCCTTCTTCTCAGCCTCTGCCTTAGCCTTAGCCTCTTTCTCCTGCTTCTTTATGTCCTCAGGCTTCTGATTGTCAGCGTAATAAGCGTTGAAGTTCTCCACCTGATTTTTCTGAGTGAAATATTCCAGAACATAGGATATTTCCTCAGGGCTGAGTGCAGACTGCGACTTTTTCGCATCACTTGAAAGCTCTGCAAGA
The DNA here is from genome assembly GCA_002391065.1 of Ruminococcus sp. UBA4385. The sequence goes on from DGRP01000102.1 coordinate 1,179, forward strand.
CAGTTTATAATATCGTTATTCGTCAGTTCAAGATCCTTAGCAAGTTCGCTCAGCTTATATTTGGTAGATTTGGTAGCCATAGGCGATCTTCCTCCTTAATCCATAAATTCGTCATTTTCTATACTTATTTCTTCAAGCCCCTTAGCCATGGACTTTGCAAAGCCTGCATCAGTAACGGCGAGAATTCCCGTTCTCTTTCGCATACCCTCCGAAAGCTCATCCATAGTCATTGCAAGAGACCAGCACTTTACCTCATACCTTGCGCAGTAGTACCTGACCTCTTTCAGAGACTTTTCCGAAATATCGGTCGTCACGAAAACTCCCATTGCGCTTCCGCTTTTGCAGGCGTCCTTCATCATATCCATTCCGATATTCAGCCTGCCTGCCTTGGCGCACATTGTAATAATTCCAAGCTTACTCTTCATTTGAAAGCTCCGCCTCCAGACCGTCATACACACTGTCCTCGATCCTGCACGAAAAGCTTTTTTCAAAGCGTCCTGCCTTTCTTGCAAGTCTCAGACATTCTGCTTTTTTGCATATATATGCGCCTCTGCCCGCCTTTTTTCCTGTAAGGTCAAGGCTTATCTCGCCCTCCTTGGACTTAACCACTCTTACAAGCTCCTTTTTGGGCTTCATTTCATTACAGCCGAGGCACATTCTCATCGGCACTCTCTGACTTTTCATTCCTGAGTTTCCTCTGCAAGAAGCTCTGTCTCCTCCTCAGGCTCATCGGGGAGCTCCTCCTTAGGAGCAGGCTGAGGCAGAGGCTCGGGCTTGGGGTCCTTGTCGGAAATAATGTCGATCTTATATCCTGTCAGACCTGCGGCAAGCTTAGCGTTCTGACCCTTGTTTCCTATTGCCAGTGAAAGCTGGTCATCGGGAACTGTCACACGGCAAACCTTAGTGCCGTTATCCTCACCTGTCTCAACATCGAGCACAGTTGCAGGAGCAAGAGCCTTTGCAATAAACTCTGCCTTATCCTCGACCCATGTAATGATGTCTATCTTCTCGCCGTTGAGCTCATTTACAACGGAGCTTATTCTCGACTTTCTCGGACCTATGCACGCACCGACTGCATCAACGTTCTTATCCTCGCTGTAGACAGCCATTTTGCTTCTTGCGCCTGCAACTCTTGAGATAGCCTTTACCTGAACCGTTCCGTCAGCGATCTCGGGCACCTCCAGCTCAAAAAGCCTCTTCACAAGGTCTCTGTGAGTTCTTGAGATCTTGATAGAGGGTCTGGTATCGGGGTTTACGATATTTACGATATAAACCTTGATAATATCTCCCGGGGTGAGCACCTCTCCGGGTATCTGTTCGCTTCTTACAAGGTAAACCTCGTTCTTGTCGATAGTCAGTATCGCATTGAGTGTTTCGGGCTCAACCTTCTGAACGGTTGCCGATACGCACTCATGCTCCTTGTCCCTGAACTGAGCCACAAGCTTCTGCTTCTCAAAATCCTTGATGTCGTGCTTTATGGACTGCTTAGCGCTCTGTGCCGCAACTCTTCCGAACTTAGCAGGGTCAAGTCTTATCTCAACCATGTCACCGACCTTGACATCGGGGTCATAGGTTCTTGCCTCATCAATGAAGATCTCCTTCTCAGGGTCATCAACGTACATAACGTCCATAACCTCCTTGTAAAGGCTCAGCTCAAACTTATTTGTCTCGGGGTCGATGAGTATCTTCATGTAGTTTCCGAGATCGTTCTCCTTGTCCTTATCCTTTTCCTTGCTGTTTATCGGGAAATAATCCTTCTTGATAGCCTTTTCAATTCCCGATCTTATTTTCTCTATAAGAGTATCCCTGTCTATATGGCTCTCACCCTCGAGAGCGTCCAGTGCCATAAAGAAGCTCTGCTCGAAAGAGACTTCCTCTTTTTTCTTGATTTTTCTCGCCTTAGCCATTTTTCTTACCATTCCTTTCAATATATAAATGTATTTTCTCAGAACAGGTCAGCGTCATCATTGAGCTTCACATACGCACAGTCTGACAGGAGAAACTCCCTTTCGCCCGTGCTGTTTCCCTCGTCATCGAGCGTACAACAGATGATCTTATCCTTTTCATAGCCTGCCAGCCCCACAACGAACTCACGCTCACCATTCTCATCGGGTCTTATGAGCTTTACCCTCACGACATCACCTATGCAGACCTCAAAGTGTTCGGGTCTTCTGAGCTCTCTTCCGAGCCCGGGGCTTCCGCACTCAAACACATAGCTCTGACTTATCGGGTCAGCCTCGTCGAGGATCTTGTTAAACGGCCTTGTAAAGGCCTCGCAGTCGTTCATGTCTATCCCGCCGTCCTTGTCGATAAGCACCCTGAGATACCATGTAGCGCCCTCCTTCTCGAAGCGCACGTCCCACAGGAAAAATCCCAGCTCATCTGCAAGCGGCTGAGCCAGCTCACGTACTGCCTGCACCGTATTTTTCTTTTGTGCCATTCAAAACCTCCTTGGGTAAAAACCCCTATACAAAACCAAAAGACCGGAAGTCAGGTTCCAGTCTTTTAGTAAAGCCTATTGTATCCATTATATCACATCATTCTGCGGTTTTCAAGGGTTTTTAAGCCCAAAACCGTCATTTTTGTGAATATTGTACCAACAGACTGTAAATATTTCGTTATTCATCAGGCGGGCTGACGGGTCTCGGGCGCTTTACAGTACCCTCTACAAAGTCGATAGGTATCGTAAAAAGGATACCCGTATTCGGCTGGGAAAGGTCTCCGACCGTACTGTAGACTACCTTTCTTGCGGCTTCAAGCTGATCGTTCTTAATAACGGAGATTATGGTCTTGTTCTCCTCGTCACCGCTGAAAAGAGCCCTCAGCGACGCACTTATAAGTGAGCTTCCGAGCTTTGAAAGCGTTTCCGCCATACCTGATGAGTCAATAATGGTAGCGCCTCTTATTCCCGATGCCGACAGACCCTCAAGCAGATATTCAAGAGCGTCAGTCTTGTTTAAGATGATAACCATTAATTTCATTTGTATATCCTTCCTTACTTACGGAATGTCTAATCCTTCTCAGTGTACGAGCTATCCTTCTCAGTGTACGAGCCTGCTGTATCGGTGAGCATCTTCTTTACGCTGTCAATGAACTCCTGATTCATTTTGAAGTGGCTTTCATCAGTCCATTCGCCCTGAGGCACCATAGCCTTTCCGGGAGTAAGTCTCAGGTCAAGCATATCTCTTATCTTCATTTTCTCCTGAATAAACTGCTCCTTTGTCCAGTCGGTGTTGCTGTTGCCTGTCAGGAGATTATAAATGTTGTCAAGGTTATCCTTAGTAAGCGAGGTCTGCTGGAAGGCATTGTTTATCAGTGACTCCATCGCAATACCGAGGAACTTCATATTTCCGCCTCTGCCCTCCGAGTAAACGGGGTACTGGCACAGAAGCCTTATCTGTCTGCCCGAAAGCTGTGAAAGCTCACCTGCGGGAAGAGAAATATCGTTCTCGTCATTATCCTGCGAGAGGTAGTAAAGCTCCTCATCGGGGGCATAGGCGATACCGCCTATAATATCGCAGATAGTCTCAAATGCGGTATTGCTGACAGTAGCATAGTTATCAAACTCGATTCCCAGCATATCCGAGACTGTATTTTCAACCTTTTTAAGTCCCTGACCCTCATAGATCTCTCTGAGCGTCTTTCCGCTTTCATCGACCGTAAACGCCGATACAGGTATCACAACTATCTGCTGAGCATCGGGTGCTACCCTCATTACCAGCATTTCAACAAGGACGTCCTTGCTGTTTATTCTTGCAAAGAAGGTATTGTAGGTCGGGTTTTCGGTGACGGCATCGTTTTTGTTCTTTCCGTCATCGAGCACTCCTGTCTTTTTCAGCATATAAAAGGCTACCAGTCCGATGATAACAAGAAAAACTATCATTGTAACAAAATAAACAAGGGCTATAGGCGCCTGCGATTTTCTTTTTTTCTTCTGAGCCATTGGCATTTATCTCCTTCATTATTTTGCTCCGCAGGGGCTTATGTATCCGCAGAGCAGGAATATTTTTTTGTAAATATCAAAAAAGGTATTGAAAAAATCCCGCTTTGGGTGTAAACTATTTATCAGAGATTGTAAGGAAGCTCGGCAGTGTTTATGTGCATAACGGGAATATTCGCACGCTTTGCCATATTCACAGTCTGCACAGAGCCAGACCTTGAATTCAGGTCGGCCGCCGCAATAAGAAGCGAGCTGTGCTCCACCATAAAGAGGTTCCGCTGTCTGTAGCAGTCTTTGAAAAAGCTGTTGTTTACAATAACGATCTCATTGGCATCTCTCATTGCCAGATTGTAGACAAACCTGTCAGCAGGCGATTTCATCTCTTTTATCTGCTCGGGATACGGAACTGCGCACACAAGCCTGATATCATTATGCTTTGCCTTCAGCGCTATGACCTCGGCGGCGGCGTACATATCAAAGCCATCTGCCATACCGGTAATAAAGGTCCTGTAGCCCTTATCGTATGCCTCCTGCACCATGAAGGACAGATGAGCTCTCAAAGCTTTTATCTGCGCCGAAAACGGATCGCCCTCATGAGGCAGACCTCGTTTTCTGTGTCCTGTAAAGCAGCAGGTAGTTTCTCTGTCACAGTTAAAGTCCTCCGGACTCAGTGCTTTTTCAAACATCTGATACAGCTCCAATCATATAGTCAGAGTTCAGGAAACAAAACCCGAAGCACTGCATATATACTTATTATAACACATTGTTTTTCGTTTTTCAATAGCTTTTTTACCCTAAAACAAAAATTTTCCGCAAAGGAAGGATATAAATGAACCATTATGTAAGGTGCTCGGCTGAGATAAGCCTTAAAAGCATCAGGCAAAACCTTGAAAACTACAAAAAATTCCTCTCGCCCTCCACGGAGCTTCTGTGTGTGGTAAAGGCAAACTGCTACGGTCACGAGGACAGACTGATAGTGCCGTACCTTGAAAGGGAGCTCGGAGTGAAGTGGTTCGCAGTTGCGAACCTTGAAGAGGGGCTGAGGCTCAGACAGGAGGGCATAAAGGGCGAGATACTCATTCTCGGCTGTACTCCCCCCGAATCCGCCCCCGAGATAGCTGAAAACGGCATCATTCAGGCTTGTACCGAGCTTTCCTATGCAAAGGAGCTTTCAAGGCTCTCCGAGGGCAGGACTGTCCGCCTGCACTGTGCGATCGACACGGGAATGACAAGGATAGGTCTGACGGGAACGGCTGAGGAAAATGCCCGTGACCTTCTTGAAATATCGAAGCTTGAAAACATTTCTTTAGAGGGAATCTTCACTCATTATGCCGTTGCAGATTCCCTTGATGAGGATAAGGCTGAGTACACTGCAATGCAGACAGAGCGCATAAAGGCAACGGCAAAAGAAGCCAAAAAGCTCGGGGTGGAGCTTTCGCAGGTACATTTTCTCAATTCCGCAGGCGGAGTTTACCACTATGACCCCGAGAGCACGCTTGCAAGGCTCGGGATAATACTCTACGGCCTTTACCCCGATGCAGATGTGCCTCTTCCATTTGAGCCCGAGCCTGTAATGAGCTGGTACGGAATGATCTCGCAGGTAAAGACGATACCTGCCGGCACAACGGTCAGCTACGGACGCACCTTCACGGCAGAGCGTGAAACCAAGCTTGCAACTATTGCAGTCGGCTATGCTGACGGCTACCCGAGGGCGCTCTCGAACAAGGGTCATGTGCTCATAAACGGAAAAAGGTGTCCGATAGCAGGAAGAGTATGCATGGATCAGTTCATGGCAGATGTCACCGATGCAGGCGAGGTAAAGGCAGGCTCTTATGCTGTGCTTATGGGCTCTGACGGTGAGGAGCGTATCACAGCCGATGATATTGCAAGGCTCACAGGAACAATAGGATACGAGATAGTCTGCGGAATATCGGCAAGAGTGCCGAGAATGCTGGCAGAGGAATAAAGGAGGAAGAAAAATGCTCGAAAAACTGAAGCTTGAAGTCTATGAAGCTAATATGCTGCTTGTAAAGCATAACCTTGTAACCTTCACATGGGGAAACGTCAGCGGTATAGACCGTGAAAGACGGCTCATAGTTATAAAGCCAAGCGGTGTTGAATATGACAAGCTGTCCGCTAACGATATGGTAGTCGTTAATATGAACGGAGATGTTGTTGAGGGCGACCTCAGACCCTCGACCGATACGAAAACACATCTCAGACTTTACAAGGAGTTTGAAACTATCGGCGGTGTGTGCCATACACACTCGACCTACGCTGTTGCGTGGGCTCAGGCAGGAAAGGACATTCCATGCTTCGGAACTACTCATGCGGACTATTTTTACGGCTCGATCCCCTGTGCAAGAGAGCTCACCGAGCAGGAGATCCGTGAGGACTATGAGGGCAACACAGGCCGTGTGATCGTTGAGGCCTTCAAGAACAGAAGCCCGATCTATGTTCCGGGGGTCATCTGCAAGAGCCACGGACCCTTCACATGGGGAAAGGACGCAAAGCAGGCAGTGTTTAACGCAGTTGTGCTCGAAGAGGTGGCAAAGATGAACACGCTCACCCTGCAGATAAATCCGTCGGCTTCGCCTGCATCGTCTGCGATACAGAATAAGCACTTCCTGAGAAAGCACGGACCTAACGCATACTACGGACAGTAAGGAGAAACTATGGACAAAAGGCTTATTATAGATGAGGGCAAAACCTCGCTCGGAATTGAATTCGGCTCCACAAGGATAAAGGCAGTGCTGACCGACCTTTCGGGAGAGGTGCTCGCTGTCGGTACATACGACTGGGAGAACAGGCTTGAAAACGGGCTCTGGACTTACCCTCTCGACGAGATACACAAGGGACTGAAAGGCTGTTATGCGTCGCTTAAAAGGGCGGTCAGAGAGCAGTACGGAGTTACGCTCAGAAAACTTGGTGCTGTGTGTATCAGTGCGATGATGCACGGCTTTCTCGCCTTTGATAAGAACGGCAGACTGCTGACACCCTTCCGCACATGGAGAAATACAAACACTCAGGCGGCTGCCGATGAGCTGACAGCCCTCTTTGACTTTAATATACCGCTGAGGTGGACAGTCTCGCACCTTTATCAGGTGATACTTGATAACGAGCCTTTTGTGCCCGATATAGAGAGGGTCACAGTGCTGAGCTCATACATACATTTCCTGCTGACAGGAGAATATGCGGTCGGCATAGGCGATGCTTCGGGTATATTCCCGATAGATTCGGAAAAGCTCTGCTATGACAGGGCTATGATGGAAAGCTTCAGGGGGCTTCTCTCATCAAAGGGCTTTGACAAAGACCCCGAGACTGTCTTTCCGAGGATACTCACAGCAGGCGAGAAGGCAGGCAGGCTCACAGCAGAGGGCGCGGCGCTTCTTGATGAGGAGGGCGACCTTGAAGCAGGCGTGCCGTTCGCTCCGCCCGAGGGCGACGCAGGCACAGGCATGACAGCCACAAACGCAGTAAGGCCTGCGACAGGAAACGTCTCGGCAGGAACAAGCACCTTTGCAATGCTGGTGCTTGAAAAGGGGCTCTCGAAGCTGCACCGTGAGATCGACATGGTGACAACTCCCGACGGCGCACCCGTGGCAATGTCGCACGCAAATAACGGAACGTCTGACCTTAATGCGTGGGTCAAGCTGTTTGGCGAAGCGCTTTCGCTCTTCGGTGTAAACGCTGATACAAGCGAGCTTTACGAGAAGTTTTACAGGGCTTCCCTATCGGGAGACAGCGACTGCGGAGGGCTTATGTCCTATGGCTATTATTCGGGAGAGTCGATCACGGGGCTTGAAAGCGGACGTCCGCTTTTTATAAGAAAGCCGGAGGCCGTGTTCAGCCTTGCGAACTTTATGAGGACGCATTTGTACTCCTCTATAGCTGCTGTAAAAATGGGAATGGATATACTTCTCAAAGAAGAGAACGCAAGAGTTGAGAGCATAACGGCACACGGAGGGCTTTTCAAGACCGAGGGTGTCGGGCAGCGTTATTTAGCGGCAGCAATGGGAGCGCCCGTCACGGTAATGGAGACCGCAGGCGAGGGCGGCCCCTGGGGTGCGGCTCTGCTGGGGCTTTATATGCTGAAAAGGGAGACCTCTGACAGCACCCTTGCGGACTGGTTAGACACTGAGATATTTGCAGGAGCAAAGGGCACAACGCTTGCTCCGACTGCCGAAGAGACCGCAGGCTTTGAGGCCTTCATGGAGGGCTATCGCTCGGCGGTGGCGGCAGAAGCAGAAGCAGTAAGAACATTCTGAAAAAGCGGAGCTGAAAAGCTCCGTTTTTTTGCAGGGTGCTCGCCGCACGGGCAGGGAAAACCCTGCACCGCCACGCGCCGTACCTTTGCTTTGACTTCACAGGCCTTTAACGCGGAGCAAGACAGTGATAACAAAAACAAGAAACAAGAAACAAGAAACAAAAAGAAAAATAAAAAAGGAAAACAACAACCCTAATAAGCCCATAAACCACCCGAGCGACCTGCGAAGCAGGCTGCTCACGGGTGGAGGCAAAAGAAAGAAAACCACTAACCAATAGCACGTCAAGAAGGGGAAGTCAC
>DGRP01000142.1 GCA_002391065.1 Ruminococcus sp. UBA4385
ACAGGGGTCGTGCGGTATTGCCTAAGAAAAAGGAGCTTATAGAAATGGCTACCGCAAAAAGAGATAAGAAAAAGAAAAAATATTTTAAGCTTCGCAAAAGCAGATTATGGCTGCCTATCGTTATGTTCCTTGTGATATCTGTAATGATGTTTTTTATAATGCTGCTATTGATGACTGTGTTTGTAGAGGCATCGGTGCAGTCGAAGCTTACCTCCGAGTACAGCCACATAATGGCTGTGACCTCAGTTTACGATACGGATAACGGTCAGCAGTCGGCACTTGACCTTATAGAAAAGGAGAACTGGTCATACATTCTCAGGGATAAGAACGGCAATGTTATATCATCAAAGGGAGCAAATACCTGCGGTGAAGAGGAAAGCCTTCTCTATATGGAATACAATGCTCCCGACGATGACGATGACACGGTCAAGGTCGTAAAGGTTCCGACCTATACCGATACGGAGAATGGCTTCCTCAGTGCTGACAGCGACGGGGATATTGAGATTGAATATATGAAGCTTCTTCGTAATATGGCTGAAAATGATGAGCTGAAAAAAGCATTGTCTTCTGATAAAGACAATGAAAAGTCGCTGGGTCAGGCAATTGAAACAATAAAGATACCTATCTGGCTGAGTGTGCCAATGGGCGGCGGAGATTCAACGCTCATAGTTAAGGTAAACGTTATGGCGCAGATGACGGATATCGCCGCTATGCTTGTTGCAATACTCGCTATGATAATTGTAATGGCAATAGTGATGATAATAATATTTATCCATGCTGTTTCAAATGCACTCTATCAGCGCAAGGTCAAAAAGCTTTTCTTCCGTGACATCTCAACTGAGGGGCATAACTGGATGTGGTTTCTCTTTAACGGAGAACATATGCTGAGAAAGCGCAAGTGGGCAAAAACTCAGTTTGCGGTAGTTGATCTGACCTTTATAAACTACAGAAGCTTCTGTCTCTGCCACTCTATAGAAGAGGGCGACAGGGTGCTGACTGCAATTTACAAAAAGATAGAACGGACACTCGGTAAAAAGGAGATTTGTGCAAGAAATACCGAGGGTACTTTCGATATGCTTCTGTTTGCAGATCAGGCGGAGCTGACTGAGCTGAGAGTAAAAGATCTGATCTCTGAGCTTGAGCATACAGATGAAGCTCACCGCTTTGCGTTTCATGCAGGTATTTACATAGTTGAGCCTGTGGAGAACGCATCGGGGCTGTTTCCGAGGAGAAAATATGTTGACCTTGAGGAGTATCATAATAACGCCTCGAATGCAAGGTCGGCGCTTGACGGAAGAGAGGACTCCGGAGTGTCACTCTTTGACAGCAAGTTTATGGAAGACCGGCGCTGGAGAGATACCGTTCAGGAGCAGCAGCAAAAAGCACTGGATAATGAGGAGTTCGTTGTATACTATCAGCCTAAGTATGATCCCCGCACTGAGGAGCTCAGAGGTGCTGAGGCGCTTATCCGCTGGCAGTCGCCTGAGTTCGGCTTTGTGACACCTTATAAGTTTATCCCGATATTTGAGAAAAACGGCTTTATTACAGAGATCGACCACTATATGATTTCCCACGTTGCAAGAGATCAGCGCCGCTGGCTCGATCAGGGCTATAAGTGTGTGCCTGTGTCGGTAAATGTGTCCCGTGCTCACTTTATTGAGAGCGACCTTGCCGAGCAGATCAGAGACCTTGTAGACAGAGAGGGCGCACCAAGAAACTGTATTGAAATAGAGCTTACCGAGAGTGCATTCTTTGATGATAAAAAGGCTATGATAAACACTATCATGAAGCTCAAGGAGTACGGCTTCTCAGTATCTATGGACGATTTCGGTTCGGGATACTCGTCGCTTAATTCGCTCAAGGATATGCCGCTTGATGTGCTGAAGCTTGATGCTGAGTTCTTCCGAGGCGAGGCTGCCGACACCGAAAGGGGAGAGATAGTAGTCTCTGAGGCTATAAAGCTTGCGAAGAGCCTTAACATGAAGACCGTTGCCGAGGGTGTAGAGGTCAGGGAGCAGGTTGACTTTCTTGCAGGTCAGGACTGCGATATGATACAGGGCTACTATTTTGCTAAGCCTATGCCCGGTAATGAGTACGAGCAGAGAATGAAAAAACAGTAAGGAGTCGGATGCCTATGAGTGCTGTCACAGGATTTATAAAAGAGAATATCGCTTGTGACATTCTGGTGCTTATGGGTCTCGGGGCGATACTTATGACCTATGTGCTTGCTCCGAGGGCAAGCCAGAAGGAAGGGCACTATGTATCGGGAATACCTGCTGTCGGCGGAATACTGATAGCGCTGGGCTTTCTGACCTCTTCGGTTAAGTGGCTTGCACTTCTGGGGCTGGCAGACCCCGGGCTCTCGTTTCTGCTGTTCAGGGGCATACCTGATTTGATACTGTATCAGAGAGAGCTAAAAAACGAACTTCCGCCTGAGGAGTATGACGGCGCAAGGATAGTGGAGTACAGCACCTACAACAAGCACTACGATGAGATCAGGCGGCCGATAAAGGACTATCCGAACTCATACACCACGCATACTATAGTGCGCTACCTTATAGCTGATAACGGCGGAAGGTATAAGCTTATAGGTTATGATAATGCAAAAAGATATATCACTCTTTCGGAGCATTCAACTGTTGAGAAATGCAAAAAGGCAGTCTCCAAAAAGACTGAATGGATAAAGAGATAAGGCAACACCGCACGACCCATGTGCATCAGATGCGTTAGCCGTGGGTCGTGCGGTGTTGCCTTAATATATCATTGACGTTTTGCGGAAAATTTTTCTGTATTCAGAGGGTGTCAGATCGGTGCGCTGTCTGAACTGTCTCATAAAATGTATATCCGAAGAGTAGCCGCACATTCCTGCTATATGTGTAACGGTGTAATCGGTAGAGCCCAGAAGGTACTTGGCATACTCGGTCCGTGAGGTTATAACATCGTTCATAGGTGTCACACCGAAGGTCTTTTTGTAAATATGCTGAAACGACGAACGGCTCATGGAAAGCTCATGAGCAAGGCCGTCAACATTCCAGCTGTGCGAAGGGTCATTGTATATCCTGGTGCGCAGTATAGACATTTTTTCGTACCAGCTGCCTGTACGGCTCTCCGAGGACATATTTATCTTTTCGCTCAGCTTTATAAAAAACAGCTTCATAAGAAGATCTGCGGAGTCGGTCTTATAAAGGTTGTCCGAATAGTTCTCGTGGCACATCATGCTGATAAGAACCGAGAGTTCCGACAGACTTTCCAATCTGACAGGTGTATCAAAGGGTATATCAAGCTCTGAAAGAAACTGCTCATCAGTGGTGCTGTCAGGCATAAAATGAAACCAGTCATTCCCGAACTGCGCTCCTGCCGCCCTGTAAAACTGAGGTGTTCCACGCCTGTACAAAAGAGCAGAGCCTTCCCCGACACGGAGCTCCTTCCCGCCGAGCTCAAATATTCCCGAGGTTTTAAGAAGAAGCATCAGATAGTCGCCTGAGCCCTCGGGTCGGCTTATAGAGAAGTCGGCATCGTGAAAGTGATTGTAGCCTACGTTGTTTATCCTCATAATGCTCACCGCCTTATATGTTAATAGTTTTCTGTAAGTATAATAACATATTTTAAGGGTTTCGTCAATGGGAACTAAAATAAATTTGCACAATATGTTAGTATTATTGCACTATTGTATATTGAAGTTTTCCTGCAGATGCGCTACAATATGAAAAAAGAGATACGGAGGAAAATAAAATGAAAGCAAAAATTTCAGTCAGCATGGATAATGTTATTTCAAAAATAGACGACAGGCTCTACGGCTCATTTATAGAGCATCTCGGCAGGGCAGTTTACGGCGGTATATATCAGCCTGACCATGAGACTGCCGACGATATGGGCTTCAGGGGCGACGTACTGGAGCTTGTGAAAAAGCTGAATGTTCCTATAGTTCGCTATCCGGGCGGAAATTTTGTTTCGGGCTATAACTGGGAAGACGGCACAGGCGACAAGGCTCTGCGCCCGAGGAAGCTTGACCTTGCCTGGGCGAGTGTTGAGACCAACGAGGTGGGCATCGACGAGTTTCAGGAGTGGGCTAAGAGAGCAGGCACTGACATCATGATGGCGGTAAACCTCGGTACAAGGGGAGCAGACGAGGCAAGACAGCTTGTTGAATACTGCAACCTTGAGACAGACACTTACTATGCAAACAAAAGACGTCAGAACGGCTTTGAGAAGCCCTTCGGGATAAAGCTCTGGTGTCTCGGAAACGAGATGGACGGCCCCTGGCAGATGGGTCAGAAGACCGCCATGGAATACGGCCGTATAGCCAATGAGGCCGCGAAGATGATGAAATGGACCGACGACACCATCGAGGTGGTGGCATGCGGTTCCTCCAGTTCCGAGATGGCAACCTTCGGACAGTGGGAATATACCGTCCTGGATCAGTGCTACGACAACGTGGACTATGTCTCCCTGCACCGCTACTACGGCAACCCCACCGGCGACACCCCCGGCTTCCTGGCCCGTTCCATGGACCTGGACGAATTCATCAAAACCGTGGTGGCCGTCTGCGACGCCGTGAAGGGCAAGAAGCATTCGAAGAAGCGGGTGAACCTGTCATTTGACGAATGGAACGTGTGGTATCATTCCAGCGAGCAGGACAAGGAAATCTGGAAGCGGGAAAAGTGGGGCCCCGCCCTGCCTTTGCTTGAGGACGTATACAACTTTGAGGACGCGCTGCTGG
>DGRP01000082.1 GCA_002391065.1 Ruminococcus sp. UBA4385
CAGAGGCGTTAGCCGCGGGTCGTGCAGTGTTGCCTTAATCTATTTTAACACACCATTGCGTCCTTGTCAAGAAATAAAGCTCCGTTCACACGAACAGAGCTTTATTATCTATATAAGCTTATCAGCTATAAACTTTTTTAATACAAGGTCTATACTTCCGCTAACTTCAAACACCCGAACTCCACGGCTGATAAGATATGCCGCTGCTCCCTCTCCGATTTTCTGTACCAGGACTGCATCACAGTCCGAAAGAAGCTCTATGATTTTATCAAAACGAGTTGTATTATGACCAAGTGTTTGCTGACAGACTGCAACTGCATCTCGAACCTCCAAAGGTTCATAATTATCAGTTCCAAGCTTGTAGATGTTGAAAAATTTAGCATGACCGAAATGCTCATTTACAGTGAAGCCGTCAGTTGTTGCAACTGCTATCAGTGCCATAGTATCGCTCCTTATTTATATGCTGCAAGTGCTGTGTTATAAATGTCCTCGATCACCCTTAAACCGCCTGTATAACCAACATAATTGGTTGTCAGTACTATACGGTATGGTGTCGGACAAGCAATTGAGAGAAAGTCTGCATCTATCTCGGCTGCAAGCTCCTTATCCCAGCCGCTTCCGAGAATAAGCCCTTTGCCCTTGTGTGAAAGACCTCTGATAATATCCTGCATTGCACCTGCATCAGGGTCAAAGTACACCGGTATATCACGCTTGTCTGAGGTGGACTTTATATCAGCTTCAATCCTCTCCTGATATTTTTTTGGAACATTATCCACTATGAACTGCTCCTTCGGAACAAGCCCTGTCTCATGCAGAAGAAAACGTGTAAGCCCTGTTACATAGCCCGAATCGTGAAGTATGTGAACATAACTCGGCAGACCGTAGCGGAATTCAAGCAGGAAGGTTGCCAGATTATCCAGCTCCTCATAGTATGCCTTTTCTTCCTCCTCGATGAACTTTCTTGCCTTCTTTTCATCAAGCTCTGCTCCCTGCTCCAGCGCAAAATCCAGCACGCCATTAAGAAACTTTGTAGTCTCATTAGCGCCTATCGGCAGATATCCGAACTGATAATAAGGCTGACCGTATCTTCTCTCAAGATTTTTAACTATCGGCTCGCCGTACCACGGTGATACAAACACATTGAAGTTTGCCTTTGGTATAGTCTGCCACTCCTTTACACCGCCCGAATGCGGCCCAAAAAGGATATTAACTTTAAGCCCCAAGCCCTCAAGCAATCTCTTGTATTCTTTTAGATTACCCTTCCAGAACTGGTCCTGATAAGGGATAGAGGCGATCACATTTACAAGGTTTTTATCCGAGCGTGAGGGGTTATCGTCCTCAAAACGGCTTACATACTGATCAATTATAGCATTTACGACAGCCGAGTGCGAAACATAATTATTCGACTTAAAGCCTGAAGTCTCAACATGAACTATAGGTCTGTCCTCTTCGTACAGGAACTCATCTGTTACACTTGCTACATCATCTCCGACAATGCCTGCAGTACAACCTGTTACAACCACCTGCAGATCTGTATCAAGAACCTTATATGTATTCTTTATAATGTTTCTCAGCCTGTCAGTTCCGCCGAACACTACTTCCTTTTCACTGAAATTGGTACATGGTGCGGTCTCTCCGCCTGCATATCCTGCCGAACGCTCGAAAAAGCCCTTTATCATAACTCCGCAACCAGGTCCTGAATGGAGTATCGGGACAGCTCGGGGGATAGCCACTACAGTCTGCAGTGCTCCTATCGCACAGGTGTAGCGCTCTTGTTCAATTAATCCTGCCATATTATTTCACCTTTACTTTCCCAAAAATGTATAGGGCTCCTGCTCAAGCCACCATTTTGTATACGGATTTACAGAATGCTTGGCAAGATTCTTTACAAACTCATCATTCTCAATAGTTTCAAGTATTCTCTCGCCATAGTTTACCAAGCCCTCATAGCCCATTCCGAAATGTTCATCACCAACCAGAAGTGATGGTATTCCAAGCTTTGCCCCCCACAGGGTCATTCCGCCGTGACGTGCAAGGAGAATATCAGGCTTGATACGATTAAGCACATTAACAAGCTCGAACTCCTGCTTGTTGCAGACGTTATAATTGGGCACATCACCGTAATCCTCAACAGTGTGCTTCAAGGTATCGGAACGCTCATCTTCATTATCGTACTTAGGGTCATGGTGGAAGATAGCTGCTCCCTGCGGCTCCATGCCGAGCTCTTTTAAGAGTGCAAGCAGCGAATGACCATGTGATGCTCCTGCTGTAACATAGGCAGTCTTGCCTTTAAGCTTTTCACGGAGTGCCTCTATCTTCGGCATATACTCCGCTTTCTTTCGTGCAAGGAAGTCCTCGACCTCCTTTTCCTTTCCAAGATGTTCACCCAGCTCTCTGAACCAGCGGTCTGTCTGTGCTATTCCGTAAGGAGGCGAGTTTCTGATCTCGGGTACCCCGAAGCTCTGTTCCAAAGCGGCACCCAGATAAGAACCAAGTGTTGAGCAAGCCTGAATAGTCAGAGCAGCCTCACTTGAATAGCTGAGAGAGTCAACTGTTGCAAATGGTGTTATGTAATTTGGCTCATAACCAAACTCAGCAAACCACTCACGGAAAATGTCACTTCCCCAGAAGTTAATTACATTTATGATATTTCTCTTCTGCCTTGCAGGCTTGATGATCTTTCTTGCAATACCGTGGTATCCTGCATCAAAGCCAGAGGTCCACATCTTTGAACGGAAGCCCTCGCAGAAAACTGCAACCACAGGAATACCGAGCTCCTTTTCAGCAGCATTGGTAACGCTCTCAACGTCATCACCGATTATTCCTGCCGCACAGGTTGTTATAACAAAAATAGCCTTCGGCTTTGCTCTTTTATATACATCACGGATAGCGGCTTCAAGCTTTTTGCCGCCGCCATAAATGGTGTCCTTTTCCTCTAAATTTGTTGAGAATATCTTTCTCTGTGTAGGGTGGTCAAGCTGCCTGAGATATGCATTTACTCGGTAGGTGAAGGCAAACTCATGCAGACAGGTTGAACAGCCAACAGGACCGTGACTGATAATCGCTGCGTCCTGAATGAGTGTCAGCGTACAGGCAGCATTTGATGTGCCGCAGCCAAGACACTGACTGAACGAGCGGTTTTTATCCTTCAGCTTGCCGCAGCCCGAGCAGGCGTTAACAAGCTCCTGTGCTGTTCCCTGAAAGCCTGTTATCGAGTTCAGACGTATCTCTCGTATCTCGACCTCAGGTATATCAAGACTTACTTTGCTCATAAGCTCCTCCTTTTATATACGGTAGTCATCTTTAAGATCATCCATAAGGCCGTACTCGACAAGAATTTCTTCAAGTCTTTCCTGAGTCATCGGCTTCGGGATTACGAACATCTCGTTTTCTTCGATCTTTTTTGCAAGCTCTCTGTATTCATCAGCCTGCTTTGACTGAGGAAAATGCTGAATAACCGTCTTTTTGCGTATCTCTGCCCTCTGAACATCATTATCACGGGGAACAAAGTGTATCATCTGAGTACCGAGCTCCTCGGCAAAAGCACGTACAAGCTCTGCTTCACGGTCAACATTACGGCTGTTGCAGATAATACCGCCAAGACGCACACCGCCCTGACGAGCATATCTTGCTATACCCTTTGAGATATTATTAGCTGCATAAAGAGCCATCATCTCACCGGAAGCAACTATGTATATCTCCTTAGCCTTTCCCTCTCTGATAGGCATTGCGAAGCCTCCGCAGACAACGTCTCCGAGAACATCATAGAAAACATAGTCAAGATCATCTGTGTAAGCTCCGAGACGCTCCAACAAACCAATAGATGTGATAATTCCTCGGCCTGCACAGCCGACACCCGGCTCAGGACCGCCTGACTCTACACACTTTGTACCCATGAATCCTTCTTTAAGGATCGAATCAAGCTCTATCTCTTCCTCGCCCTGATCTCTTAGCGTATCAAGCACTGTTTTCTGATGCAGACCTCCAAGGAGAAGTCTTGTAGAATCTGCCTTTGGGTCACAGCCTACCACCATAACGTGATTTCCTCTCTCCACAAGACCTGCTGTCAGATTCTGTGTTGTAGTTGACTTTCCGATACCGCCTTTACCGTATATCGCAATCTGTCTGAGTTCTTTTCCCATTTTTATTTACCTCACTTTTTAATATAATACTTTTTTAACCATGCGAGAATGTATCCTTGCGCGAGAGCCTCTGAAGGTTCAGATAAATCATACTTCCATAGTCCTCTCCGCCAGGTATGCCAACCGCATCAGCACGGCATCTCTGACAGTGCCTGAAAACATCAATATGCTTTGAGGCTCTGAGAATTGCACGCTCTATCTCCATGCAGTCGGGCTCACGACAGTCTTTAAGCTTATGATTCGGGATAAGCGGAATGATATTATACATATCTGCCCCAAGCTCTGCGACTGTTTTTGCTATTGTTTCAATATGCTCCGTATTTATGTCGGGAACAAGCACCGTATTGATTTTTAGCGTTATTCCCGAGCCGCTTATAAGTTCAATTCCTTTTAATTGCTGCTCTATCAGTATCTTAGCAGCTTCAACGCCTGTGTAGTGCTTTCCGTGCCATACTACACCGTCATTAAGCTGAGCTTCTATCTCGGGGTCAACGGCATTGACTGTCACAGTAAGTGAGTCAACTCCTGCATCTATGACCTCCTGTGCCTTTTCAGCAAGAAGAAGCCCATTAGTACTCATACATTTTATAAGCTGCGGAAACTCCTTCCCTATCAGCCTGAATGTTTCCAGAGCATACGGGCTTGCGAGTGTATCTCCGGGTCCTGCAATACCTGCAACATGAATAGCGGGACAGACCTCCAGTGCTTTTCCGATGGCCACCATCGCGTCCTGCGGACTGATAACTGTCGAGGTTACTCCGGGGCGTTTTTCGTAAGTGTTAAAGCTTCTTTCACAGAAACGGCACTCTATATTGCAGCTCGGGCTTATAGGCAAATGTATCCTGCCGTTGCCGCTGTTCGGACCCTTTGCAAAGCAAGGGTGCTTAGTCGTCAGTTCTTCGTATGATACTGCCATTTGTCTGCCTCCCATTGTTTTTCTTCCATAAGCAGACAGATAGCCTGCTCAATAGAGAGCGGTATCTGATATACCTTGATACCATGCTCCTCTATATAGTTTTTTGCTCCCGGGCCTGCTCGCTGAGCTATCACTGCCGAAACGTCCGAAAGAATTTCAAGTGCCGCATCAAAGCCGCTGACTAAGTGCGCACCTCCGTGACAGGAGGGTTTAACCTCTCTTTGTCCGATAAGCTCGAAATCCTCTTTATCTGTGTCAAGCTCTCCGATGAAAAAACGTTCGGCTCTTCCGAAATGTTCATTCACATTCTCTCCGTCACTGCTTGCGATTGCCACTCTGTAGATCATTTTATCACCTTATTCAAAAAGACCTGTACTAAAATACCTGTCACCCCTGTCAGGAAATACCACAACTATTACACCTTTTTGAAGCTTCTTTGCCAGCTTCAAAGCAGCAGCCATTGCTGCACCCGATGACGATCCAACGATCAGTCCTTCTTTGAGAGCAAGCTCTTTTACCATTGAAAAGGCCTCCTCGTCATTCATTTTTATGACCTCATCAACAAGCTTGATATCCATTGTGTCAGGGATAAAGTCATTACCAATGCCTTCTATATTGTAATCGAAATGCTCACCGCCGCCTATAGTAGAGCCCTCAGGGTCAGCAAGAACGCCTTGTATCTTGCTGTTATGTTCTTTCAGATACTTTACTATTCCGGTGTATGTTCCTCCGCTGCCTGCACCTGCAACCAGATGCGTCACACGGCCTTCTGTATCTTCCCAAATCTCCTTGCCGGTTGTCTCATAATGAGCAAGAGGATTATTGGGATTCTTAAACTGCTCAAGCGATATTGAGTCCGCTATCTGATTTCTCAGCTCATCAGCCTTTCTTACAGCTCCAAGCATTCCCTCCTCACGAGGTGTATTTATGACCTCGGCTCCAAGCGCTCTGAGCAGTGCCTGCTTTTCAGCAGAAAACTTAGTCGGAACAGTGAATATCACTCTGTAGCCCTTTCCGAGGGCTGCGAATGCAATTCCCAAGCCTGTGTTTCCGGCAGTCGCATCAATAATCGTACTTCCTTTTTTTAGTCTTCCCTCTCGTTCAGCAGCTGCGATCATATACTCGCCTACCCTGTCTTTTACACTGCCGGAGGGATTATACATTTCCAGTTTTGCATAAATTTTTAATTCGGGGGAGACCCCCATATTGTTGAGCCTCAGAAGAGGCGTATGTCCTACAAGCTCATGAATATTATTATAAAGCATTTTAAGCACCTCTATTATTCTTTAGCGGCTGCTATCGCCTGTTCAAGATCATCAAGTATGTCATTTATGTCCTCTATGCCGATAGACAGCCTTATCAAGCCGTCAGTAATACCGACCTTTTTGCGTATATCCTCAGGAATTGACGCATGAGTCATGCTCGATGGATGACATACAAGTGATTCAACTCCGCCTAAGCTCTCGGCAAGTGTAATAAGTTTAAGACTCTCGAAAAATACATTTATATCGTAGCCGTCTTTAAGCTCAAAGGAGATCATCACTCCGCCGTTTTTTGCTTGCTTCTTATTGACTTCATACCCTTTATCTGTTGTAAGACCCGGGTAGTGAACACTCTTTATTGCAGGGTGCCCCGAAAGCACCTGAGCTGCTGTAAGTGCATTTGAAACGTGTCTGTCAAGCCTTACTCCAAGTGTTTTAATTCCCCTGATAAGCAGAAAGCTGTCAAACGGAGGAAGTACTCCGCCTGTAGAATTCTGGATAAATGCGATCTGCTCAGCAAGCTCTTTTGTCTTAACTACAGCAAGACCTGCAACAACATCGCTGTGACCGCCGAGATACTTCGTTGCAGAATGTACAACTATATCAGCACCAAGCTCCAGAGGTCTTTGCAGATATGGGGTCATAAAGGTGTTATCTACAATTACAAGCAGGCCGTGCTTATGAGCGATCTCAGCAATTGCCCTGATATCTGTTACTGTCATCAGCGGATTTGCAGGGCTCTCAATAAGAACTGCTTTCACATCATCTGCAATGTCTTTTTCAAACGACTTTGGGTCTTCTGTATCTGAAATAGTATAATTGATACTAAAATGATCAAACACCTGATTCAGAAGTCTGAACGTTCCGCCGTAAACATTTGACGAAATTAAAACCCTGTCACCCGAATGAAGAAGACTCAGAACAGCAGTTTCAGCAGCAAGACCGCTTGCAAATGCAAATCCAGCATATCCGCCTTCGAGCTCTGCTATCAGCGCTTCAAGTGCTTCCCTAGTGGGATTTCCTGTTCTTGAATACTCATAGCCCCTCATCTTTCCAAGACCGTCTTGTTTGAACGTTGATGTCTGATAAATAGGAACATTTACAGCACCTGTTCTTTCATCTATTGAGATACCGCCATGTATCAAGGCTGTATCAATACTTTTATAACTCATCTAATCAGTCCTTTCATACTTTGCATATCGGTTTAATATGCTTTCTGAAAATATTATATCCGATTAGTAGGTTATAGTCAACCGTAACGCCTGACAACGTTGTCATTAGTTGTGCTCAGCGCCCAATTAAGCTTTATAATCTGTTTGAAACAGACATTCTATATTAAGAAAATGTTACATGAAAAGCGATTATAATTGTTTTGCTGACAACGTTGTCAACACAGTAAATACAATATAAAGCAAGCAATTATATATAATATTCAGGCTCATTCAGTTCATAAAGAGGTTTACAGCTTGAGCGTATCATCATCGTTCCTTCAAGCTCCAGTCCAGAAAAAAGCTTATGACCACCATTAATTCTGTCAAGCAGAAGCATTATTGCAAAATGAGCCATTTCTTCTTTAGGTAATGCCATTGTTGTCAGCATTGGAGTTGTAAATTGTGCCTGCTCAATATCATCACAGGAAATAACAGAGGGCTCCCATATCTTTACACGCCTTTTTTGTAAAAATCTGAGGAATCCTACCGCTATTATGTCATTCGCACAGTATATCCCTGTAGGCGGTTCGGAAAGCTTAGTAAAATACTCAGCAGCAAGTATACCATTCTGCTCATTCGGAGATGTATCATAAATATGGTCAATATCAGGTACAAGCCCAGCCTTCAGCATAGCCGACTGATATCCAGCAAATCTTGATTCATTATGACAATTGCCAACATAACCTATTTTAGTGTGTCCCAGACTTGTCAGATGTTCAACCGCTGACTCTGCAAGCTTTTTTCCGTCACAGATAACCACATCCGAATCCCGCACAGAAGAA
The DNA here is from genome assembly GCA_002391065.1 of Ruminococcus sp. UBA4385. Next base: position 8,314 of record DGRP01000082.1, read on the forward strand.
TCACGGCTGATAACAACAATGTTTTTGGTATGATTCCTTAGGAGCTTTAACGCTCTTACACTGCATTTGCCGATTACAACAACCCCGTCAAAGTGCGTATCCCTTTCAGAAAAATAGGTATCAATTCTCTTGTCCATATTTGCTGCTGCGCTATCCGAAGAAAACTCTGAAAACTGCCTCACACCAGCTATTACACAACCCTTTGCACGAAGTTCTCTTTCAGTCAGCATAAGCAGCTCATCATAAAACGGGTCTGCCGATTCAGTATCGGAACGTGTAAGAAAAATATCCACTGAGTACAGCTTTTCACCTGTATCTTTTCCTGAGCGCAGGCTCTTTGCTGCGCTGTTAGGTACATAACCTGTTGAGCGCGCTGCTTCGAGAACCTTTTTTCTCACATCAGCAGGACATTTGTGCCTTGGATCACGAAGAATCCGACCTACTGTTGAAATTGATACTCCTGTAAGCTCTGATATTTCTTTTAGGGACATAAAAACACCGCCTAAACATATAATTCATATCATAATAATATGAATTATAGCAGTTAGGCGATGATATGTCAATACTAAATATGTTAATTTTTTTAGAATCACAAAAGACCTGCAGCCTTAAATGCTTGTTCAAGGTCAGCAATAAGATCATCTGCATCTTCAAGACCTGCTGAAATGCGAATTAGATTATGCGGAATATCTGCGAGAGCAAGTTCCTCTTCACTTAATTCGCTGTGTGTAGTGTTTGGAGAATCTACAATAAGAGATCTCGCATCTCCAAGATTTACATGATATCTGAAAAGCTTGATATTATTAATAAATTCAGACTCCTGTTCTGCTGTTCCCTTGATTCCAAAAGAAAGAACTCCTCCTCCGCCATTAGTGAGATGCTTATCGGCAAGTTCTCGGAACTTATAATTCTTTACGCTTGGGTGTCTGACCCACTCAACAGCCGGCGAAGACTCTAAGAATGCAGCGATTTTCGCAGCATTTTTTGACTGTTTATCTACACGCTCGGAAAGTGTTTCAAGACCAAGAATAGCAAGATACGCATCCTGCGGAGAGAGTGCTGCTCCCAAAAGATTAAGATAAACAAGTGTTGCTCGAAAAATAAAGAAGTTATCGGGGAAAATGTCCACAGGTGATTTTCCTTTAAGCATAACTATAGGTTCATAGAACTGCGGATAACGTTCCTTGGTATAAAGGCTCATATCACCGTTGTCAAGGATAAGACCGGCAATTATATTTCCGTGTCCGGTCAATGCCTTTGTTGCTGAATATACAACTATGTCCGCACCATGCTCAAAAGGTCTGTAAAGGTATGGAGTTGCAAGTGTATTGTCAACAACTACCGGAACACCATGTTTATGAGCAACCTCAGAAATTGCATCTATATCAAGCAGATACGCATTAGGATTGCTTATCGATTCAACATATATACCTTTGACATCATCGGTGAGCTCAGCCTCCAGCTTTTTCGGATCAAGAACTGCATCTGTAAGCTTGATCTTTACTCCGAGTTCAGGAAAAAGCCTGTCAAAAGCATCTATAGTTCCGCCGTACAGATAGGGCGATACAAGTATCGTGCCGCCTTTAGAGGCAAGATTCAGAAGCGTATATGAGATCGCTGCCATTCCTGAGCCCACTGCAACTGCGTTTTTAGCACCGTCAAGAGCCTTTACTCTTTCAGCAAAAAATGTCACTGTCGGGTTTCCGACTCTTGTATACAAGTAACCCGCTTCCTTATAAGTGAAAAGATTTTGTGCGTGCTCAGTGTTTTTGAAGTCAAATGCCGCAGTCTGATATACAGGAGGCAGCACCGACTGATTGTTCTGTGCAGGATCATAGCCTGCTCTGATCTTCTTGGTGTCAAATTTAAGTTCTGACATAATTACCATTCCTTTCGTTATCATTTTATTGAATAATGAAGTATTGTTCCGATAGGTTTAGTTTATACCAAAAAGTCTTTATGGTCAATAAATTTACGTGACAACGTTAGCAGCACTGATGATTTATCGGCCGTATTCAACAGGTTTCAACCCGATATACCGATGTACAAGCTTTATTTTTTATAAAAAAAGCGCTCTTTTCCGGCAACGTTATCTTATTATTATAATAAAAAAGAGCAAGACCTTTTGCCTTGCTCTATATGTTATATTCAATTTCATAAAGGTCATCAATTGGTATTCTTTCACCGTCTGTAAATACAAGACATCTGTTAAACATATCAAATATCCTTACAACACCGACTTTATCTGTGTATATACCGCCTCGCTTCCATTTATCGGCTATAAAATAGGTAAGCTTTATCTCGGGATATTCATCAAGACTATTATACAACCTGTTCAGATCAGTATTAAGCTTATTTACCTCGTCTTCTGTAAGCTCTATTTTGCTTTCAACTGCTCTTGCTGTCTCTGCAATTACATTATCAAATCCTGTCAGTGCCGCAAACGGCGCAAACTGTGCAGCACGGTCATGTATTGACATTGGTTGCCGACCGTCAAAATACGGCCTTTTAAGCTGTTTAATATCATTATAATTATAATTCATATCAATCCTCTTTCATGCCTTATGTCCGCCGATCTGGCGGTTACGCTCTTTAGCTGTAGCGCCTTCTGTAAAATTCTTTCCCTTCAGAACTGAATTTTTACCGTACCTATGCTTAATTCTGAGCACCGCCTCCTGCAATGCCTTTTCTTTTACTATATTGATTTTACAGACTTCATCATAATCCTGATTTTCATCTGCTCCGAACAAAGAAAGCTGCTCATATCCATCATTCTCCTGAATATTTTCTTCTCGTACAACATTGCAGGCAACAAGAGTTATCCTGCGTGAAAGCAAATTTTTATCAACAATGCGTTCAAACAAAGTCATTACCGCATCTATCATTTGGCGAGTTGATGATGTGTGCTTATCAAGGTTATAAGTCCCGTGAGCATGCTTCGGCACTGCTCTGCCATACCAGTCTGAAACTATCTCGCCTTTATAGCTTCCGAAAGAGAGGCTCTTACGGTCATAGCCTACAGTCAGAACAATCTGATCTGTGACCAAGCCCTTATCTACAAGATCAAGCGATAACATATCTGCCATTTCCCAGACTATAAGCTTAGTATGCTCATAATCAGTCGGCTCCTGAAGCACCTGCCCCGATGTAATACTGTTATTTTCAGGCTTATATGCTTTTACATCCGCTACAGTTGTCGGCTCAATTCCCCATGCATGATCAATCAGAAGTTCAGTGTTTTTTCCGAACAGCTTGTATAACTGACCTGTATGAACACAGTCAAGAGAATGCCTTGCAACATCTCCCATTGTATAGATACCAAGCTTTTCCAGCTTTTTAGCTGTACCTGCTCCGACTCTCCAGAAATCAGTTATAGGAGTATGTCCCCAAAGCTTCTCTTTATAAATATCCTCATTCAGTTCAGCAATACGTACACCATCTTTATCGGCAGGTATATGCTTAGCCACAACATCCATAGCGACCTTGCAGAGATACATATTTGTGCCTATTCCGGCAGTAGCAGTAATACCTGTATTATCCAGAACGTCTTGTATAAGCATTCTGACAAACTCATGAGCACTCTGCTTATATATTCCGAGATATCCTGTCGCATCTATAAAAACCTCATCAACAGAATAAGCGAAAATATCCTCGGGAGCAACATATTTAAGATATATCCCGTATATCTGCGAACTTACCTTCATATACTCGGCCATATGCGGAGTTGCAACCAGATATTCAAGCTCCAGCGAAGGATCTGCTATCAGCTCAGAATACAAATAGCTCTTGCCATTAGATTCTCTGTTCGGAGCGCTGTTTCTGCGCTCAATATTTACCTCTTTAACCCTTTGTATGACCTCAAACAGTCTTGCTCTGCCTGAAATACCAAAGCTTTTCAATCCGGGTGACACAGCAAGGCATATTGTCTTCTCGGTACGGCTTGTATCAGCTACCACCAGATTGGTATCAAGCGGGTCAAGACCGTGCTTAGCACATTCAACCGATGCATAGAATGATTTCAGATCTATCGCAACATACACCTTGTCCATGTTATCACCTCGCTATCTCCTTTTATTCATTATACCACAATCAAATCCCATAGTCAATAAAAAATCGAACATATTTTCGATTTTACAGAAATTTTATATTTATTTTGAATACAAAACGCTCCAATACTGGCCACGTTCTATAATATCATGTACTTTAAGCTATAATTAAGGTTCATATGTTAGAGTAGAATAGGTAAAGTATATAGGAATGATACTTCGGAGATAGTTATGGATCGATTATTGCTGCTGATAAAAGAGCATATTAAAAAGGAGTGACCAAAAATGACAGCAAAGATCATCGTGAAATGTATCATATACAACAGGGTGCTGAACCGATTTCTTTTGGTGCAGAGATGGGAAAATGACCATACAGGTGCGAACACATGGGAGAACGCAGGCGGCAATATCGAGGACGAAGAAACGCCCGAAGATGCGGTGTTCAGAGAGGTCAAAGAGGAAACAGGCATCACGGATATTGAGATAAAAAAGATAGCTTATGTCAGTGTTCTGAAAGGTGAGCTTCCCGATCTGCTGATTGTTTACCTGTGCGAAACTGCGACCGAGAATGTTGCGGTCAGCTTTGAGCATCAGGCTTATGTATGGGCAGATGAAGCAAAGTGCAGGGAGCTTTTGCCGAAAGCGATCATCGGTGATTTTGAGAAGAACCATGTGTTTGATATTTTGCGAAAGCCGTAAGAGAATTAGTAGGAGGTCTTAAAATGTGCCTGATATGCGACAGGATAAAAATGATACAAAACGGAACAAACTCATATTTCGTCAAGGAGCTTGAAACAGGATATGTTGTGATAGGCGATAATCAGCATTTCCGTGGCTATACGATTTTCCTTTACAAGCACCACGGAGACAAGACCGAGCTTTTCCACCTCGACCCGACTGAGCGTGCAAAATTCCTTGATGAAATGACTATCGTTGCCGAGGCTGTGTCTAAGGCTTTCGGTGCGGAGAAGATAAATTATGAGCTGCTTGGTATGGGTGATGCACACCTGCACTGGCATCTGTTCCCGA
>DGRP01000076.1 GCA_002391065.1 Ruminococcus sp. UBA4385
GGTCGTGCGGTGTTGCCTTAATCTTCGTCAGAATCAGAAGATGATCTCTTATCAAGGAAATCCTTCACCTTATCAATCACATCAGGAACCATATTAACAATTGCATTTTCCTTAGGAGCATTTGCAGTAAGCTGAAGGAGCTTAACCTCACCCTGATAAATAGCAATAAATGCCACAGGAGTAATTGTTATTCCTGCACCTGAGCCTCCGCCGAAATTTCCTGCATTCTTTGTAGGCAGATCCGAACCGCCAGATGCAAAGCCTACAGATACCTTTGAAACAGGAATAATTGTTGTTCCATCAGCAGTAACAACAGGCTTTCCTACGATAGTTTCTGAATCAACGAGTTCTCTGATCTTTTCAGTAGCTGTTTTTACCAGAGATTCAATCTTGCTGTTTTCGTTCATTTTTCTTCAACCTTTCTTATATGTAATTAATAATCAACATTTATTAAATTGCCGCCGCAGCTGCCTTTTCGGCTTGCTCACGGGCTTTTTTCTCAGCTTTCTGAGCCTTTTTACGTTCTCTTCTTCTCTTCCACCAACCCGGGAGGAACAGTCTCAGAACCTTAATTCCATAACAAAACGCAGATGCAATCACTGAGCTCGGTCTGACGCATACCATAGTAGTGACATGAAAATCAAGCTTTTTCTCAAAGAAACCGCAAGTAATGTCAGCTCTTTTTAGTTTTACAGTAAAGATAGTTCCAAGCAGACTTATTACACTGAATACTATCGGCTGTAGTTTACCATAAAACAAAGCCGAATCACTTGGATCTTCTTTAGCGGTATAAACATCAAGCTCAAGCTTCTTGAAGCGAATTTTTTTTAGTATCTTGCGTACAAACTTCATTGTAGGAGGAATAAACGGCTTGAAAAACTCATACTTGGCCTTTAGCTTGTCAAGCTTGCTCCCTTCGGATTTTTTCTCGGCCTTATCCATGGCCTTCTGCTCTTTTTCAAGCTGCTTTTCAAGCTTTTTCTTTTCATTCAGAAGCTTCTTTTCTTCCTTTGTCAAACTCTTTTTTGGAGCAGGCGAAGATAAATTTTCAGGCACTGTCTCATTTTTTTCGATCTTAGTATTCTGCTCCTCTTTGAGGGCTTCTTCCTCTTCATCAAGCCTGTCCAGTTCCTCAAGCTCAACTGTAAGGTTATCTTCAAACTGCTTTTCGCTCTTTGCAGACATTATTTCATGAGCATTCTCCTCAAAATCATCGGGAGGCTCATCTGCAGGCTTCTTTTTCTTCTCTGAGGTATTTAGCTTATACACGGTAAAAAACAGATATTTTACTTTTATATCTGCCCCATGATTTCCTGCGTCAACATATATCCTCAAAGAAAAATGGAGAAGAATAACTATAAGAGCTATTATACCAAGCAGTATCCATAATACTATTATAGCTATCAACTCCTTTTAATTTTTAGGTTTGTTATTAATCCTGCTGAGCATTCTCAGCATTTTCAAGCAGATCATCAAAGCTTATCTGCTCTTTTTGTTCAGGAAGCTCAGGAAGGTCCTTTACTGACGAAAGCCTGAATGCTCTGAGAAAATTATCTGTAGTTTTATATGCTATTGGTCTTCCGGGAAGATCAAGTCTTCCCGCCTCAGCAAGAAGCCCCTTCTCAACCAGAGAATTGACCACTCCCGAAGAATCAACTCCCCTGACCTGCTCAACAAAGCCTTTAGTTACAGGCTGATTGTAGGCAACTATAGTCAGCGTTTCCATTGCAGCAGGCGATAAAGCTGAGTTCTTCTTAATTTCGAGAGCTGCTTTTATAAACGGAGCAAACTCCTCTTTTGCAGCAAGCTGATAAGCATTCTCAAGCTTCAAGAGTGTTATCGCCGAACTATCAGATGAATATTTTTCTTTCAGGCTCTCGATAGCCTCATCAAGCTCCTGTTTAGTAACAGATGCCGCTTCACTGAGCTTTTCTTCTTCAATCGGCTCGCCGGATGCAAAAAGAATTGCCTCGATAACAGCGGTTATATTTGAATTTTCCATAATTACCTCTTTATCCGTATTTCCAATAGCCCATTCTTCGTTCTGAGCCTATTGGAGAAAAGCCCCAATAATATCTGCGTTTATTCCAGTAATTCGGAGTATAGGTCTGTTCATCATCAGAAAAGAATGAATTTGTTTTCTCCGAAACATCCTCTAAAGAATTGTTATGTACTGTATATTCTTCACGAACGCTTTCTTCAACAGCAGGTAAAGTGAAGCTCTCAGTTTCGATAACAGCAGGAACTGTAATCATAAGAGGTCTGATTCTCGCAGGCATTGACTTCTCATCACGTTTTTTTATCGCCTCAGAAACTTCGGGCTTTTTTTCTGCATAAACAGGGGCACTTACAGGCTCTTCATCAGCCTGAGCATTTGATTCATGATTATCATCAGAAGACGGCTCTATGCTCTCCTCGATTACAGAAATCTTCGTATCATCATTTGTAATGTCTGAAACGTCAGACGCTGAATTATCCTCTACTGAAGAATCCATCTTCGATTCACGCTGTTTTCTTGAATCTTTGTTGAAATAAATCTTCGTATTATCATCATTAAGCTTGATTCTGCCTGATTTTGTTAGTTCAAGTATAGCAAGAAAGGTTGCTACCTTTTCGCTCTTATCAGCTACCCCTTCGTAAAGCCCCGACATATCGCACTCACCGGAACGGTAAAGCCTTTTAAGAACATATATAATCTTAGAAGTTACCGAAACAATCTTATGCGACACAATAGGCTCAAAAAGCTTTGCTCTTACAGGCTCCGTTTCCTTAACCTTCTTGGAAATGCCGAGATAAGCTTCCAGCAAAACCTCAGGGTCATGCTCTCGGGTATATGTCTTATTGACAGGGAGTTCCATAGGCGCCCTGACAAATATATTACCGCCGCTATACCCTTCTTTAAGCTGCTCAGCAGCCATTTTTATGAGTGAGTACTCAATAAGTCTTCCTTCGAGCTCTTTCTTTAGTACCTCAGCCTCCTCATCATGAGGAAGAAGCTGACAGGTCTTGATATACACAAGCCGTGCAGCCATTTCAAGAAACTCTGCTTCATATTCATGATCGACATATTCAAGCTGCTCCATGTATTCAAGATACTGTGCGAGAAGCAATGAGATCTCAATATCGTAGATATTCATCTTATGCTTAGCAATAAGCGTAAGCAGCAGATCAAGAGGGCCTTCAAAGGTTTCAAGCCTGAACTGTGCGGTCGTCATATATTACAGAGATCCTTTCACTGCATTAGAATAAAATCAAGAAACTTTAATAAGCGCATTAAATATCGGGTCAACCCAGCCTGTCAGGAAATCCATAAAATCGAAAAGCTGCCCCTGAACCCAGCCAAGAGGTCTGTTAAGTATGCCTGAAACAAGCAGTATCATAAAACCAATAGTTATATAAAACTGGTTCTGGCGCATGAACTTATCAAACTTTGGACCTGTGAAATAATTAAGAATCTTCTCTCCGTCAAGCGGAAATATCGGTATCAGGTTAAAAACTGCCAGACCGATATTAATTGCTGTAAAATACCAGAATATCTCAGCAACATAGTACATCGCCTGAGAAGGGTCTCCGCCGCCAAGAGAGGTCAGGCTGTTAGTATACTGAACAATATAGATACGATAGAAAAGCTTCTCAAGAATAATTCCAATAAACGCCATTATAAAATTTGAAGCAGGACCTGCAGCAGCAGTAAGTGCAAGGTCACGTCTGTAGTGCTTGAAGCGATTGGAATTGATCTGTACAGGTTTACCCCAGCCAAAGCCTGCAAAGAACAGGGCTATCGCACCCAGAGGATCAATATGTGCAACAGGATTGAGCGTAAGCCTTTTCTGATATCTTGGAGTTTCATCACCAAGCTTTGTAGCAGCCCATGCATGAGCAAACTCATGAATAGGAGTACACATGAAAATTATCATTATTCTCGTTCCATACTTTATCAGAGTTGTCTGATCCATAATAATAAGCTATTCCTTTCAGAATGATATAATCATCATTACATAACAACACTATTCTATTTAATTATACACTATCAGCAGATAAATTTCAAGGGATTTTATACTCAAAATTACATTCTTTTAGGCAAAATATTGTAATAATCATAAAAAAATAAAAAAATTGTGAAAAGGGCTTGCATTTTTAATTCAGATATGCTATAATACTAAATGTTATGGATTTAGTATCTTAAATTAAGTTAAAGGAGGTGCAGCCTAATGGCAAAGTGTGATTTTTGCGGAAAGGGCGTTACTTTCGGAATTAAGGTTTCTCACTCTCACAGAAGAACCAACAGAGCATGGAAGCCGAACGTTAAGAGGGTTAAAGCTGTTGTAAACGGCACTCCCTGTCACGTTTATGCTTGCACAAGATGTCTGCGTTCCGGTAAGGTCGAGAGAGCATAATTACGGACAGCGTTCATAAAGCGCATAATACGGGAAAACCGACCGACATTTGTCGGTCTTTTTTCATGTAAAAGAGACTCCCGAAAAATCGGGAGTCTCTTTTATTGCAGCTATTATGCTGATAATCTTCCGAAGTTATGCCGTTTCTCAGGCGGTGCAAACGGAGTCTGCTCCATAGAAGGAAGCTGTTCGGGCTTCATTGATGTGTCAAATCCGCCGTCAACCTTATCTATCATATCAAAATAAATAATAGCGTTGGAAATATCAATTCTCTCATTAGCGTATTCGGAATATGATGAAATGTAAGCTTCATCAACCACACCGTCATTGATCCTTTCATCAATAGCAGACTGGCAGTAATCAGACTCTTCTACCGTCTTAAAGATACCATGAACAGTCTCCTCATAAATCAAATTAGGCGTATCTTTATATACCTGATTGCATGAAATCTTTGTCATTACATTTTCATAATCTGTCAGGTCAAAATACTTGTCCTTCTGGCTATCATAATATACAGTATCGGTAACAAAGTTTCCGTTAGGGAAAATTACAACATTTTCTTCATCTTCACCGATAGACAATACATCATGACCAAGTGCATATTTATTATAGAACCCGAACATATTACCCAGTGTAGGCTGGATATCATACATACCCATTACCTGATGGAATTCTTTAGGCTCGTATTCTCCGCCTTTACTCCAGAGTATGAACGGAACCTTTCTGTTCAGATTGTAGTAATAGTCATCAACAGGAGTATACCCCGGGTCATCCTCGGTAAGAACAGTATCAGTAAAAGGATCGTAGTTTATATATCTGTCATACTCCTCAGCTTTGACCTTTGCATCATGGTCTCCATAGATAACAACAACAGTATCATCAAGGAGCCCTTGTTTCTCAAGATCTTCCATAAACTGACCCAGTGCCTCATCAGCGTAGTGAACAGACTTGAAATAAGAACCAAGCTTAGTTCCCTCAAGGAAATCTGCGGACATTTCCTCATAAAGGCCTGTTTCTTCATTATACTTCTGATACTTGAAATCGACCTCAAAGTCACTTACACGCTCAATATCGGTAAACGGAGTATGATTTGTAAGCATTATCATTACACCGAACCACTTGTCATTTTCCTTTGAAATGTCCTCGATCTTTGGCACCGCCTGTCTGAAAAATGACTTATCGGAAAGCCCGAGGCCTATAGTCTCATCAATTTCAAAATCCGTAGTATAGTTATAAAACTTATCATAGCCAAGCGACGAATGAAGGTTCATTCTGTTCCAGAAAGTACCGTTATTAGCGTGCATACTGAAAACATAATATCCAAGATCCTTCATCATCTTCTGAGTTGTGCAGTAGTCTCTGTCCCAGTAGTTAATAGCAACCGTACCGCTTGATGCAGGCATAAGAGACGACGAGAATGTAAACTCGCTGTCAGAGCTTGTACCTACACTTTCCTGCGCATAGAAATTTGAAAAGTATAAACCCTCTCTGGCTAGCTTATTAAGGTTTGGAGTAAGCTCCTCACCGTTAATATATGTATCAAGACAGAACTGCTGAATACTCTCTGCATGAATAGCAATTACATTCTTATTCTTAAAAATGTTTGTATACTCATTCTTCTCTATTTCTTCAGCATCAGTTTTCGTCTTATCCTCATAGAACTTTGTAAAAGCTTCCTCGCTTTCATCATAGCCGAAAACCATATTAATCTCTGCATTGATTGTTGAAACTATATCACTGGCCTGATAAGTATACAGTCCGAATGTACCCATTACATATTCTCTGTTCCACTGCTTGGCCAGACGTGAATAATCCGTTCCTGTCAGGAGCAGACAGCATATACCTGCAAAGCCCAAAGATGTACACAGCGTAGCAAGACCATACTTTCTGCGCTGCTTCTTCTCACGTTCCTGAGTAACATAGTCTCTGGTTCTTTTCTTAATCAGAAAATACGCAACGATCATAGCAGGAAGCTGCCATATAAAGATAAGGTCTTTCGCTTCCATAATATTCTCGGTTACAGCATTCATAACACCTGTAAGCTGAGATGCTGTCGAAATCAGAGAAACAGAAATAAATGACTTATAATTAGTAAAATAAATTGAATTAGATACACAAAGAACTACAAATATAAACGAGAATATCATCAGATAAATAAACTGCTTTTTCGGCTTCTTGAAAAGAAACGAAAAAACGCTCCAGAAAAGAACCAGTGCAATGTCTGCAAGCAATGGCTTAATCTGATTATACTCAAATTTAACTGTAAATGCTCTCAGCAGAAAAGCATTGAAAACCGATGAAAAAATAAAGATCATAACCAGCAGATTATTAAGTGCATAGCTCTTGATTGATCCGGGTATCTTTTTTATCTTCTCAACCACAGGCAAACGGGTCGGCGACCCTTTCCCCCTTTCGTTATACTCATATATAAAACACAACTATTCTTTCAGATATGTTATATTGTACACTTACACTCTGCTTTTGTCAACACAAAAGCCCAAATTTTCAGCTAAATTTCACTTTTGACATCTATTTGTAAAACATAATTGGTGCTTTTTAACAAGAGGTATCTTAGCTGTATCCGTTTTGTTCAAAAGGAGAAATAAAAGTGTAAATATTATATATGATCCGACAAAGATTTTCTAAGTTTGAAAAAAAGATTGATTTTGCTTTCAAAATGAATTATAATTGAATAATAAAAGCAAAAGAGGTGCTTTTTATGATAAAACTTATCGCAACTGATATGGACGGAACACTTCTTGATGATAAAAAGAACCTGCCCGAGGAGTTTGATGATGTCCTCAAAGAGCTGTTCAGCAGGAATATCAAGTTTGTTATCGCTAGCGGAAGAAGCTTCTGTACTCTGAAAGAGCAGTTCAAGGATTATCTTAGTGATATGAGCTTTATCTGTGATAATGGAGCATACGTTATTGACTGCGGAGAACTCGTATATGCAGACAGCCTTGATAAACAAACTATCAATGAGTGCATTGAGCTTTGCGACAAATACGGATATACCGTTCTTTTGTGCGGTAAAAACGGCACATGGCACAATGCAAAGTCGGCCGCTGCACAACATGAGATTGACCTTTACTATAATAATCAGGTACGGGTAGATGATCTGAAAACCGTAGATGATGAGATCTTCAAGCTGGCTGTTTACGAGGATAACGGGATAGAAAATGACGGCTGTATCAGGCTTACCGAGAAGTTTTCCGATCACTGCAACGTACAGCTTTCGGGGAAATACTGGGTGGATATCATGCCGCTTGGGGCAACTAAGGGAACTGCTCTTAAAAGGCTTGAAAACCGTATCGGCATAGGCTACGAAGAAACAATGGCATTCGGTGACTATCTTAATGATGTTGATATGCTCAACAACTCATATTACAGCTTTGCTATGTCTAATTCGCATAAGTCTGTTAAAGAGGCTGCAAACTTTATAACGGGTTCAAATAATGAGAATTCTGTGATGAAGGAGATCAAAAAATACTGCAATATATAAAAATAAGCTTTCACAAACTGCGAGAGCTTATTTTGTTTCAGTATCGTCATTGTCGGTCGGGTCTTGGGGCTGGCCTGCTTTTTTTAGCTTCCATGCCCTGATAAGCTTCTGGATAAGCAGAGTTGACAGCGAGCCTGTCAGTATAGACGGTATAACAAGGGCTGTGACCTCGATCACGTTGGATACGTTCATCGTGGAGAGCAAAGCGCCCAGAAAAATATAGTACACCCCCATTATTACTGCGAGCAGAACAACATAAGTATTTATCTTGTCTTTCATTATCATCGACCTCGGTTTCTATTATAGCATATTTTTATGCGTTTGTAAAGAGCCTGCACTTTTGATGAAAACAGCTCAGCCCCGATAATTCGGGGCTGAATTTTGCTTATTTGCCAAGCTTGCTGTAGCCTATCAGATACCTTTTGATCGCTGTTATATCAAATACATCTACATTTCCGTCACAGTTGGCGTCTGCACATTTGCCGGGATACCCTGTCAGGTTATCTACCTTGATAAGGTGCCGCTTTATTTTTGTGATATCAAGAACACTGATCGTTCCGTTGCCGTCTGCATCTCCGATGAGGTTCAGCTTGATCTTAGGGTCGGCTGTAAGCTCTCCTCTCTTTATCGTGACAGAATACTGCCGTGAAACAAAGCTGTCGGCTGCGGCAGAAAGAGTATATGTGCCGTCAGCAAGCTCATCGGGCACTATAAAGCAGCCGTTTTTATCGGTATTTATTATACTGCTTCCGCCCTTGCCCGAAAATGTAACAGCTGTGCTCTCGCCTGAAAGTGTTTTATCGTTAGCCAACAGGCCAACTTTATAAGGTGTCGAAGAACTGCAATTTAATATATCATCACAGCCATTGCATTTATAATGATCTACTATCTGTTCAGTCCAAGTATCTGTAACTGTTGTTTGTGCCATTGGTAAATAACAGTCTTCTACATTATCACAAGCAGCACTAAATGATACACCAAATTGCTTTTTATATGCTATTTCAGCCTTACTTTCTGCAGTACCTTTAATACAAACTAAAACATCATATTTAGGGTCAAATGTAGTTTTATTTCCCCAAGGATCTGTAGTAGCAATATAACAACCATCATAACTAGTTATTTTATTCCATTCACTAGAAGAAATTCCATAATTTATACAGGTATCTTTTGTAATCCATTCTACTTTATACTCGTCAGGTACATCTTCAAGACTTCCATAATGCCAGCAAAGAAGATCATAAGACGTACGACGCTGCCACCAACCCCAAGGATCATTGTCAGGAGTTAATCTATTAGGATCATAAGGACAATATTCAGGATGAGCACCACAGTAAAATGAAGGACAATACATCCAATATGTTTTATACACTGCAGGATGTTCTATAGTTTTGTATACAGGCTGCCAATTATGTATGTGAGTAGATGCTGCATCAACAGTTTTGGTCTGTAAGCCAAAAGGCTGTACCGATACCGCAAAAGCAAAAACTATAAGCAATAAAAGTTTTTTCATAATATCTCCCCCTATAAGTAGTATTATAGCATAAAAATTTACGTTTGTAAATAGTTTTACCAATGCTTGCAAAGAGTTTTTATCAATATGCACTTGAAAGCTTTTAAGATATGTGGTATACTATTCTTATTAATGACTTGGAGAGTAATATGGTACTTAATATTGAACATTTATACAAATATTTCGGCGGAGAACCTATATTAAAGGATATCTGCCTGACAGTTGAGGATAAAGAAACTATCGGGCTTATCGGTGTGAACGGCTGCGGAAAGTCAACGCTTCTGAACAT
>DGRP01000119.1 GCA_002391065.1 Ruminococcus sp. UBA4385
AATATGGGTAATGTACTGGGTCTTGTTTTCGCAAATATGCATGACACGACTCTCGGAGATATAACTAAAAACAGAACTATGGGTTCCGTTCTCTTCGGCGGAAGATACCGCCTTATAGATTTCCCTCTTTCCAATATGGTAAACAGCGGAATCAGTGAGATCGGAGTAATCACAAAGTCAAATTACCAGTCTCTGCTTGATCACCTTGGATCAGCAAGAGAGTGGGACCTCGCAAGAAAGAAGGGCGGTCTGTTTATCCTTCCGCCGTTCGGAAATGTTGAGAGCACACTTTACAGAGGCAGAATTGAAGCGCTTTACGGTGCAATGAGCTTCATTAAGTGCTCAAGAGCTAAGTATGTTGTTCTTTCCGACTGTGATGTTGTTACTAATATCGACTACAAGCCGATAGTTGCTCAGCATATCGCAAGCGGAGCTGATATCACAGCGGTTGTACATACAGGTGTTTATACCTCTGATGAAACAAAGACAGCTACAGTTCTCAATACTGATGCTGAGGGCAGAGTAAGCTCTGTTCTTATCACTCCTGAGATCAGCGGCTCTCTTACAATGAGCCTTAATATGTTCGTAATGTCTATGGACTTCCTTACTGAGACTATTAAGGATTCTATGGCAAGAGGTCTTGTAAGCTTTGAAAGAAATATCCTTCAGGACAGATGCAAAGACCTTAAGATCATGACCTATGAGTATGAGAATTATTTCTCTAAGCTCAACAGTGTTTCAAGCTTTTTTGCAGCAAACATGAAGCTTCTTGATCCTGAGAATGCTCAGAAGCTCTTTGTTCCTAAGAGATCGGTTTACACCAAGGTAAGCGACAATGCACCTGCTAAATATGATCTTGACTGCACAGTTAAGAATTCGCTTGTAGCTGACGGCTGCATTATCGAGGGCGAGGTTGAGAACAGCGTACTTTTCAGAGGTGTTAAGGTCGGAAAGGGTGCAAAGGTCAAGAACTGTATCCTCATGCAGGACACGGTAGTAGGCGACAATGCAGAGCTTAACTACCTTATCACTGATAAGAACGTTAATATCTGCGATAACCATATCCTTACAAGCTCACCCGAGTATCCTATGTATGTAGGAAAGGGCGCATCGGTATAATTACTGAACGTTTCAGACGTCCTCTATCGGTTCGATGAGCCGATAGAGGATTGTTGTATACCAATAAAGGGGGTCGGATATATGAATATACTTTACACAGCAAGTGAGGCTCTGCCTTTTATTGCATCGGGCGGACTCGCAGACGTAGCAGGCTCGCTTCCTGCGGCACTTAATGAAGCAGGACATGACTGCAGAGTTGTTATACCATACTACAGCAGTATCAGGCAGGAACTTAAAGACAAGGTAAGCTACTTTACAAACTTTACTGTACCTGTTGCATGGAGAAACCAGTACTGCGGTGTTTTTGTAGGCGTAATGAACGGTGTTACCTATTATCTTCTTGATAATGAGTATTACTTTATGAGAAACGGTCTTTACGGCTTCTATGATGATGCAGAGAGATTTATCTTCTTCTCTCGTGCAGTTCTTGAGCTTCTGAGATACATTGATTTCAAACCTCAGATTATAAATGCCAATGACTGGCAGACGGCTCTTGTGCCTGTATATTATGATATTTTTTATCGCTATCAGCCCGGTTATGAGGATATAAAGACAGTCTTTACTATCCATAATATCCAGTATCAGGGAAGATACGGTCTTGAGCTTATAAATGATATTATGGGTATTCCGCTTTATCATACCGATCTTCTTACCTATGACGGCGATGTAAACTTTATGAAGGCTGCGATAGAGGTCAGTGATAAGGTAACTACGGTATCACCTAGCTATGCATGGGAAATTCTTGACCCGTGGTATTCTCACGGCCTTGACAGAGAGCTTTGTACAAAACAGCATAAACTCTGCGGTATTCTGAACGGAATTGACATGAATATCTATGATCCTTCAAAGGATCCTGTTATTGCTAAGAATTACAGCCTGAAAAATAAGCTTGGAAAACAGTCATGCAAGCATGATCTGCTTGGCCGTATGGGTATGTCTCAGGGTAAGGAGCCTGTTATAGGTATTGTTACAAGGTTTGTTTCTCATAAGGGACTTGACCTTATTAAATATGTGTTCGAGGATATAATTAACCTTGGGTATAAGTTTGCAATACTTGGTTCCGGTGAGAAGATATATGAAGACTTCTTCTCGGAGATGCATTACCGATATCCTGACAGGGTTGGCCTTACACTTGGCTTTGTTCCCGAGCTTTCAAGACAGATATATGCAGGTGCTGATATGTTCCTGATGCCGTCGCAGAGTGAGCCTTGCGGTCTTGCTCAGATGATTGCCTGCCGTTACGGTACTGTTCCGATCGTCAGAGAGACAGGCGGACTGAGAGACAGTATCCATGATGCAGGAGATAAGGGCGGAAACGGCTTTACCTTTAAGGCATATAATGCGCATGATATGCTAGATGCCTGCGTTCGTGCAAGAGCATATTATGATGACAGAATGAAATGGAGCAATCTCGTTAATACCTGTATGAAGCAGGATTTCAGCTGGAAGAAATCGGCAAAAGACTATATTGCTCTGTATGAGAGCCTCTGATATTAAGAAAGAGATCCGAAAGGGTCTCTTTTTTAAATTTTTGAAAGAATTTGCAAATACGTCTTGCATTTTTGCTCGAATTATGTTATTATAATATGTGAAAGTTTTCAAGACCATTTTAGTAAGGAGTTTTTTGTATGCCAAAGAAACAGGATATCAATAAGATCATGATAATCGGTTCAGGCCCGATCATTATCGGTCAGGCTTGTGAATTTGATTATTCGGGAACTCAGGCTTGTAAGGCGCTGAGAAAACTTGGATATGAGATCGTACTCGTTAATTCCAATCCCGCAACTATCATGACAGACCCTGATGTTGCTGACATTACTTACATAGAGCCTCTCAACCTTGACAGGCTCACTCAGATCATTGACAAAGAAAGACCGGACGCACTGCTTCCTAATCTGGGCGGTCAGTCAGGTCTTAATCTCTGTTCTGAGCTTGATAAGGCAGGTGTGCTTAAAAAGTACAATGTTCAGGTAATCGGTGTTAAGGTAGATGCTATCGAGCGTGGCGAAGACAGGATAGAATTCAAGAACGCAATGAAAGAGCTTGGCATCGGAATGCCTAAGAGTCAGGTAGCATACAGCGTTGAAGAGGCTGTAAAGATCGCTGAGGAGCTTAAATATCCTGTAGTTCTTCGTCCTGCGTATACAATGGGCGGCGCTGGCGGCGGAATGGTTTACAATGTAGATGAGCTTAAAGTCGTTTGTGCAAGAGGTCTTCAGGCAAGCTTAGTCGGACAGGTACTTGTTGAGGAGTGCATTTTCGGCTGGGAGGAGCTTGAGCTTGAAGTTGTAAGAGATGCAAATAACAATAAGATCACAGTTTGCTTCATTGAGAATATTGATCCTATCGGTGTTCATACAGGTGATTCATTCTGCTCGGCACCTATGCTGACAATACCTGAAGATGTTCAGAAAGAGCTTCAGGAGATGTCCTATAAGATTATTGAGTCTATTCAGGTTATCGGCGGCTGTAACTGTCAGTTTGCAAGAGACCCTGAGACAGGCCGCATAGTTGTTATAGAGATCAACCCGAGAACATCACGTTCATCTGCACTGGCTTCTAAGGCAACAGGCTTCCCGATAGCTCTTGTGTCAGCAATGCTTGCCTGCGGACTTACTCTTGATGAGATTCCATGCGGCAAGTACGGCACACTTGATAAGTATGTTCCCGATGGCGACTATGTAGTAATTAAATTTGCAAGATGGGCATTTGAGAAATTCAAGGGAGCATCAGATCACCTTGGCACTCAGATGAGAGCAGTCGGCGAAGTAATGAGCATAGGCAAGACATACAAGGAAGCCTTCCAGAAGGCTATCAGAAGCCTTGAGACAGGAAGATACGGCCTTGGCTTTGCAAAGAACTTCCACGATATGAGTAAGGAAGAGCTCATGGCTGAGCTTCGTTATCCCACAAGTGAGAGACAGTTCGTTATATATGAGGCTCTGAGAAAGGGCGCAACTATTGATGAGATCTGGAAGCTCACCAAGATCAAGCACTGGTTCCTTGAGCAGATGAAGGAGCTTGTTGATGAAGAGGAGGCTCTTCTGAAAAATAAGGGCTCTGTTCCCGATAAGGAGACTCTGAAGCAGGCTAAGCTTGACGGCTTCAGCGACAGATATCTGAGTTCGCTCCTTGAAGTTACCGAGGAGGAAATCAGAAATGCACGTCTTGGCTTTGGTATTAAACAGGCTTGGGAGGGCATTCATGTAAGCGGTACACAGAATGCAGCTTATTACTACTCGACCTACCATCTTGATGAGGACAAGAGCCCCTGCAATACAGAAAGACCTAAGATTATGATTCTTGGCGGCGGCCCGAACAGGATCGGTCAGGGTATTGAGTTTGACTATTGCTGTGTTCATGCAGCACTGGCTTTGAAAAAGCTTGGTTTTGAGTCTATTATCGTAAACTGCAACCCTGAAACGGTATCTACTGACTATGATACATCTGACAAGCTCTATTTTGAGCCTCTGACACTTGAAGATGTGCTCAGCATTCATGAGAAAGAGAAGCCTGTTGGCGTTATTGCACAGTTCGGCGGTCAGACACCTCTGAACCTTGCCAATGACCTTAAAAAGTACGGCGTGAATATCCTGGGTACTACTCCCGAGACTATTGACCTCGCTGAGGACAGAGATCACTTCCGTGCTATGATGGATAAGCTCGGAATCCCGATGCCCGAGGCCGGAATGGCAGTCAATGTTGACGAGGCACTTGAAATTGCAAACAAGATCGGTTATCCTGTAATGGTAAGACCTTCCTATGTTCTTGGCGGCCGTGGAATGGAAATAGTTCACGATGACGAAATGATGAGAGTTTATATGTCTGCCGCTGTTGGTGTTACACCTGACAGACCTATTCTTATCGACAGATTCCTTAATCATGCTACCGAGTGTGAGGCTGATGCTATCTCTGACGGTGAGAACTGCTTTGTTCCTGCTGTTATGGAGCATATTGAACTTGCAGGTGTTCACTCAGGTGATTCGGCTTGTATACTGCCTTCCAAGAATCTCTCTCCCGAGATCGTTGCTACTATAAAGGACTATACAAAGAAGATAGCTGTTGAAATGAATGTCAAGGGTCTTATGAATATGCAGTATGCGATTGAGGGCGATACTGTTTATGTTCTTGAGGCAAACCCAAGAGCGTCAAGAACTGTTCCGCTTGTTTCAAAGGTGTGCAGCATCAATATGGTCAAGATTGCAACAGAGATCATTACTTCTGAACTGACAGGCAATCCTTCTCCTGTGCCTTCTCTTAAAGACAAGAAGATAGGTCACTATGGCGTTAAGGAAGCTGTATTCCCGTTCAATATGTTCC
>DGRP01000074.1:0-3602 GCA_002391065.1 Ruminococcus sp. UBA4385
CCAAATTCTCCTTGACTTGCGTCAGCAAGCCTGCGTCGAATTTAGGCAATCTGACAAAAATCTGGACGGCGCATCTGATGCACAGGGGTCGTGCGGTGTTGCCTTTAGCAAATATAATACCCTCGGAAGCGTCATAGCTTCCGAGGGTGTTTTTTATCTCATTGCAGTAACAGGTCCTCTCTGAACAGGCTGTTTTCTCAGCTTTTTATACTCTGCTTTATAGAGCTTATATGCCTTCTGCCACTCTTCATCTGTCGGCTCATGTCCGCCGAAGCAAGTGTACTCAAAGAGCTCAACAAGGTAGGTCAGGTCTGCCTCACGACGGCTTCGCATGAAGTCTAAAAGCTCATGCGGAGTGTAACCCGACAGGTCAGTTCCCGACGATGATGACAACAGCTTCAGTGCCCTTCTGTAAAGGCTGAGGACACGGTCGGTGTTGCTTCTGAAATGCAGTGCAAGCCTGTATGCCCTTTCAATTATCCTGTCAAGGAGCAGAACAAATATGATGACTGCAATTACTGCAAGCACGATTGCTATCCTGCCGAAATATGCAAGTATGCCTGCTATATCAAATCCGCCGTCATCGTCTGCGCCTGCATTCTGATAGCTTGATATAGTCGGGTCAAAGGTGACCCAGCCAAAGCCTGCTATATAAACCTCGACCCATGCGTGAGCATTACTGTCACGGACAATAAACTCGCCGTCATTGTTTTTCTCATAAGCGGCAAAGCCCTCAACATACCTTGCAGGAAGACCGATGATCCTTGCCATTATTGTCATTGAGGTCGCATAGCTGGTGCAGCTTCCTCGCTTTGACTCAAAAAGAAAGTAATCTATCGACTCATCTTCGGGTACATACTCCTTATCATAGCGGAAGCCGTTTTTCTCGAAATAGTCAACAAATGCCTGAGCTTTCTCATAGTCTGTGGTCTTGCCTTCGACTATGCTCTCTGCAAGCTGAGTCATACGGTCGCTGGGATAATACCCGGAGAGATCGGTATATCTGCTGCGGATAAGAAGAATATTCGTATAGAATGAATCTCTTAAATCATCATTCAGCGATGCGTTATCTGCGATATTCTCAAAATCATCATAGCTCATCGAAAGCTTTTGAGCTGCACGCCTTATACTCTGATTTTCGGGATAGAATTCTATTGTTGTGTTAAGCTCGGGCGCCTCCTGCTGCTGATAAAGTGCCTCGGGGAACACCTCGCCGTGTGTTATCCTGTTATAATCCTGAAGCAAAGAAGAATTTACAGTTATAGGAACAGGCAGATACCTCGGAGAAAAATCATTCAGTGTTGAATAAGTCATTCTTTCTGTCTCCGAGAAAAGATCTTCAGAATAATCCTCAGGGTCAAGCCCTAAGTACTCATATTTTCCTGTATCGGCAAGCTCCTTCATAGTATTGTAAACAACTATAGGCGAGTTCGCTTCGTTCTCTCTGTAGTCAACATCAGAGGTATCATAATTGTACTCGTCATACTTCATCTCCCAGCGTTCGTCTTTTCTTAAAGTATCGTAGCCCTGATTGCGCAGATAGTACACCATTCCATTATCGCTGGTTGTAAACCTGAACAGCTCAACACCCTCGTCATCTCCGCCGAAACGAAGCGAAGAGGTATCATTCAGAGCATCATAGTTTGAGATACTGTTTCTGAGATTAAGGTCAAAGTAGGTTTTATCGGCTTCCAGTCTGGACATTGCGTCTGTCTCGGGAAGAAACATAGTTACTGCTCCGACCACAGCCACAAACAATGCAAGCGCCGCCGCATACTGCCTGTTTATTACTACACGTCCCTTGTTCTCAGAGGTAATAAGCCTTGAATGTACCATCAATGCCATAAACACGGTTATCATTACGGTAAGATCAAAGGCGGGAATTACGTCTGCCCTTTTTGCATACATAAAAAGCGGAAACAGCATCGCAAGCAGTGTTCCCGATGCACGGTAGCGTATTATCGTAAAGTAGTAAATAATTGATGTCAGGAAAAAGGTCATGAAAATTAACGTGCCATGAAAATAATCATCTATATGACCTATAGTCTGAACGTCAACATAGAACCAGTCCTCAAAGGAAGTTCTTGAGCTTTGATAGCCCGACGCCATCATTCGCCCGAAAATGAATACCACACCCACAAACATTGCCAGATACACTATGCCTCTGACCACTTTATGCTTTTTAAGCCATTCAAACAATGCAAATACAGCGCATACTGCCGTCAGGCATATTAAAGAGTACTCTGTGACATCTTCAGGCATAAAAGCGGCAATTATAAGCCTGATTATTACCATAGTATAGGTTATCGGCAGAGCATACCTGGAAGCAATCTCCATAAGTATTTTTCTTGCCTTTTCCAT
Source organism: Ruminococcus sp. UBA4385 (assembly GCA_002391065.1). Next base: position 2,362 of record DGRP01000074.1, read on the forward strand.
ATATGCTCACCTCCGTTTTAACCGAGTCTTTCAAATTCCAAGTTTTCATCAACGTGCCATACGTTCTCGGCGACCTTTTCTATGCCGCTGTTTTTTGTAAATACAAACGAGCCTCTGACTTTTTCAAGCAGATACTGAAGCTCTCCCTGCATATCTGCCATACACGATGAAAAGCAGATAGGCTGTGTCTTTGAGGTCATATCCCCATAGCCGAAGCGGTTCTCGGGAGCTAAGCCCTGTACTGCGGCAAGGTCCTCCTGAAGAAGGTGTATGTCGCCGTACTGCTTTATCTCCGCCTTGCGCCACTCACCGCCTATATTGTAGTTAAATTCACTTTCAAAGCCCTGTCTCACAAGCATATCGAGCATTGCAAGTGCGGCTTCTACGATATTGTCTACGTTTTTCATATATGTGCCGTTATACAGGTTTCCCATAGGTATATCAAGCATGAATATCTGGCTTGAAGCGGACACCTTTTCATCAAGCCTTACCAGAAGCTCATCTTTTTTGGTTGAAAGCTTCCAGTTTATCCGCTTGAGCGAATCGCCGGGGATATACTCTCTGTGCTCAAAGCCCGGGAAGCCTGTTGGGGTCAGAGAGGTCTCGTTAGTTTCGCTCTCGGTATCCTCGTCATAGGCTGAGTTTTCAGCAGTGGCACGGAGAATTTCCCTCTGAGTGCCTGTTTCGGGAATATCGGGAAGAACTTTTATAAGTGCGGCGCTTGGCGGAATACGTCCTGTTATGTCAGTATCCTTGATACCAAGATAATCATGCACTGTAAATGCCTTTACTGTCACCGCCCCGAGGCCGCAATACACTGCCTCAACAGGTATTTTTATAACTGTCGGCGCTTTTGACATGACCAACGCACGAATCTGTGTCTCGCCTATAATTTTCAGATTGTCTGTTGCTTCAAGCGTTATCTCAGCCATTGCTGTCGGCAGAGGAAATATTGACGAGCTGAGCTCCAGTTCAACTTCAAAGTGCTCTTTTTTTGCGGCAATCTCCGAAACTGCTCTTATACAGCATTTCATTTTTCTCTGGGAAAGGAAGTAAATGAGTGTTGAAAGCAGAAAACCAAGGGTAAGAAGCTCCAGCAGAAGCAGACCGCCCGATGCATTTATAAAATATGCCACAAACACGGCTATCATTCCGCAGGCCAGATAACCAAATGCGTTTTTCATCTGCTTTCCTCCTTTCCTGATTTTTTAGGGCAACACCGCACGACCTCTGTGCATCAG
>DGRP01000074.1:3732-12846 GCA_002391065.1 Ruminococcus sp. UBA4385
TTGGGTAATATGACGGAAAGCTGGCAAGCAGATGATGTGCAGAGGCGTTAGCCGCGGGTCGTGCGGTGTTGCCTTAGTGTATCAGCTCTGTGCTATCTCATCTGGGGATTTAACTGACAGGGCAATATTTTCAAGCACTGCTCTCTCATCACCGAATGCCGATTTACCCTTTGGCGACAGCATAAGCCTGTGAGAGAGAACGTCTGTCATGACTGCCTTTACGTCATCGGGGGTTACAAAGCCCCTGCCCATTACGAATGCATAAGCCTTTGCGGCTCTGAGAAGCGCAATGCTTCCTCTCGGAGATACACCAAGCTTAACAAGGTCTGAATTTCTTGTAGCAGTAACTAAGCTGAGTATATATCTTCTCACATTGGGAGCTGCCTGCACCTGCTCGGCAAAATTCATAAGCGATGTTATGTCATCAAGTGTCATTACCGCCTCAACGTTCTTGCCGTATTCATGATTTTCTGCCCTCGACATAATGTCAAGCTCAGATTCATAAGAGGGATAGCCCATTGATATTTTCATCAGGAATCTGTCCATCTGAGCCTCGGGAAGATGATATGTGCCGTAGGTCTCGACAGGGTTCTGGGTAGCAAGCACCATGAAGGGTCTGGGAAGAACATGGGTCGTTCCGTCAACTGTGATCTGTCTCTCCTCCATTACTTCGAGAAGGCTCGACTGTGACTTGGGCGAGGCTCTGTTTATCTCGTCTGCAAGAAGGAAATTACACATAGCAGCGCCCTCTTTATAGACAAGGTCATGGGTCTGGGTATCAACCATTGAGAAGCCCACGATATCCGAAGGCATTACATCGGGTGTGAGCTGAATTCTGTTGAACTTTCCGTCAACCGACCTTGCAAGTGCGGAAACAAGCTGTGTTTTACCAACACCCGGCACGTCTTCAATAAGAACATGACCTCCGCAGAGCATAGCGGTAATAATACGAACTATAGAGTCGGTCTTTCCGACGATTACCTTTTCTATATTCTCAACTAACAAGCTTACCTTCTGATTCATGAACATTCCTCCTTTATTGTTTTCCATTATTGTAACACAGTTTCAGGTATTTGTAAAATGCCGATTATTTATAACCTCTATAACTTTCAGTTATGGAGACTCAAACCTACAACAGTTTCAATTCCTGTTGTATGTGGGAACAGATCAACAGGCTGTATTGTATCTGCCCTGTATCCGAGCTTTTTCAGCGCTCTGAGGTCCCTTGCAAGTGTATCTATTGCGCAGGACACATAGACCACTCTTTTCGGCTTTAGCTCTCCTATCGCTTCAATAAAAGCCCTTGATGCACCTGCTCTCGGCGGGTCCATCATAACTATATCGACCTGCTCTTTATCCTCGGCAAGCTTTTTCATAAAAGAGCCTGCGTCCTCGGCATAGAAAACTATGTTTTTGCAGGAGTTGAGCTTAGCATTCATACGGGCATCTCTGACGGCTTCCTTGTTTATCTCACAGCCTGCGACCTCAGCGCCGTGCTTTTCGCAGATAATGCCGATAGTTCCCGTTCCGCAGTAAGCATCTATCAGCCGGCTTCCCTGCTCTATCCGGGCAGTCTTTACTGCAAGCTCATAGAGCTTTTTAGTCTGGGCGCTGTTTACCTGATAAAAAGCCGACGGCGATATCCGAAACACACAGCCGAGAAGCTCGTCCTCAACATATTCCTGCCCGATAAGGGTCTTGCTCTGCTTACCCAGCGTCAGCTCAAGTCCGCTTGGATTTACATTCAGCACAACGCTTGTAACAAACGGACACTTTTTTATAAGAGCCTCAGCAAAGCCCTTTGCCTGAGAAATGGCAGGCTTATTTACAACAAGCGTTAGCATTACGCCCTTTGAGGCTGTTCTGATCAGCGTGTGCCTGAGAACTCCCTTGCCCGTTTTCGGGTTGTACGGGTTTATCCTGAATGAGCCTAAAAGCGGCTTTATCGCTTTTATAACCTCTGTGGCTCGCCTGTCCTCGAGCATACAATCATCTATTACAGTCATGCCCTTGTCCGAGGAACGGAACACTCCCGAAACTATCTCGCCTGAACGTGCTGTCTTATAGACGGTCTGTACTTTATTTCTATAGTGACAGGGCTCATCGGCAGGAATTATCTCCTCTACCCTGCCAAACTGTGAGAGCAGACGCTTTGCCTTCTGATTTTTATATCTGAGCTGTTCTTCATAGCTCATTGCAAGCTGACAGCCGCCGCATTTTTTGAATGCCTTACAGACCTTTTCGGGCATAGAGCACTTTCCTTTCAAACAGAATACATTTATTATAGCATTTTAAAGCGATACTGTCAACACAAGATAATAATTACTAAAACGATTTCGATTTTTGTTAAAATATGAACATAATGAAAAGATTTCTCGAGGAAGTGAAAAAGGCAGGTTTTGAGATAAAAAGTTCTTAAAAATCACTTTTTTACTATTGCATTTTTTATCCAAATGTTATAAAATAGAGGTAGTGTAAACGTATACGCAGTCTTGCTTATACATACGCAAAGAAATAGAATAATCGGGAGGTATTACAATATGAAATTTGCTGACGGTTTCTGGCTGAATCAAAAGGGCTATGAGGTCAACTATGTAAATCAGGCTTTTGAGGTTGAGGAGATCGACAACGGCTTTATGGTCGTGGCTACTCCTTACGTTGTTTATAACAGAGCAATGATGCTCGGAAGCGCTAATCTGGAGATCAGATATACTTCAACTCAGGAGAACTGCATTAAGGTTAATATCGTTCATCACAAGGGTTATGTGGATAACGGTCCGCATTTTGTTCTGAGTGAGGGTAATTTCAAGCCTTCGGTAACTATTACCGAAAAAGAGGCTGTGCTCGTTTCGGGAGACACAAAACTCGTTGTTGACCGTGAGAACTGGGCATTCACATATTACTATAAGGATAAGAAGCTTACCTCGGGCGGCTGGAGATCTACAGGCGTTATCTTCGAGAGCGAGTACAGAAAGCAGGCAAGAATGCAGCTTGCTGCTGATGACACTTTCTGGAACTATCCCTCTGACCCGCACACAACTTACATCAGAGAGCAGTTTGATACAAGCGTAGGCGAGTATTTCTACGGCTTCGGCGAGAAGTTCACAACCTTTGCCAAGAACGGTCAGACGGTTGATGTATGGAATTCTGACGGCGGTACCTGCTCCGACCAGTCATATAAGTGTATTCCTTTCTATGTTTCGTCAAGGGGCTACGGTGTGTTTGTAAACAGCTCCGACAAGGTTTCCTATGAGGTATGCTCTGATACTGTTTCCAAGGTTTCGTTCACTGTTCCCGGTGAGTGCCTTGAATACTTCGTATTCGGCGGAGATAACATCACTGATGCACTTGCAGGCTATACAACACTGACAGGCAAGCCTTCACTGCCGCCTGCATTCAGCTTCGGTCTGTGGCTGACTACTTCATTCACCACCACCTACAATGAGGAGACAATCAATTCCTTTATTGACGGTATGGCTGAGAGAGATATTCCTCTGCAGGTATTCCACTTTGACTGCTTCTGGATGAAGGGCTTTGAGTGGTGCAACTTTGAGTGGGACAAGAGCCAGTTCCCTGAGCCTGAGGCTATGCTCAAGAGACTGCATGAGGACAAGAATCTGCACACCTGCGTATGGATAAATCCTTATGTCGGCCAGAGGTCAAGGCTCTTCGATGAGGGTAAGGAAAACGGCTACTTCATCAAGAATGAAGACGGAAGCGTATTCCAGTGCGATACATGGCAGCCCGGAATGGCTATCGTTGACTTTACAAATCCCGATGCGTGCAAGTGGTTCGCATCATATCTCAGGAAGCTCTGCGAAATGGGTGTTGACACCTTCAAGACTGACTTCGGCGAGAGAATTCCTACCAGAGGCATCAAGTACTTTGACGGCTCCGACCCGATCAAGATGCATAACTACTACACTTATCTCTATAATGAGTGTACCTTCAACGTGCTGAAAGAATACTTCGGCGAGAACAAGGCTTGCCTGTTTGCAAGGTCTGCAACAGCAGGCGGTCAGAAGTTTCCTGTTCACTGGGGCGGCGACTGCTCGGGCAACTACAACTCAATGGCTGAGGTCGTAAGAGGCTGCCTGTCACTTTGTATCTCGGGCTTCGGCTACACCTCGCACGATATGGCAGGCTTTGAGGCTACAGCTCCTGCTGACATCTACAAGAGATGGGCTGCATTCGGAATGTTCTCCTCTCACAGCCGTCTGCACGGAAACCAGTCCTACAGAGTGCCATGGCTGTTTGATGATGACTCCAAAGAGCCTGAGTCCTGCTCGAACGTTCTGAAGTTCTTTGCAAACCTCAAGGGTCAGCTTATGCCGTACATCTGGGCACAGGCTATCAAGACTCATGAAGTGGGCGTTCCTGTAATGAGAGCTATGGTAATTGACTACGCTGATGACCCCACCTGCCTTACCCTTGACAGACAGTATATGTTCGGAGACAACATTCTCGTTGCTCCTATCCTCAATGATGAGAGCATGGCTGAGTACTATCTCCCTGAGGGCAGATGGACCGACATAATCACTGGAAAGGTTCTCGAAGGCAACAAGTGGTACAGACACAAGTGCTCATACCTTGAAATTCCTGCTCTTGCAAAGCCTAACAGCATTATCGCTTACGGCAAGTTTGCAGGAGATATTGAGTATGATTATCTTGACGGCGCTAACTTCAAGATCTATGAGCTCGAGGACGGTAAGACTGCAACAGCTAAGGTTTATGACACCGAGGCTCAGCAGGTATTCGAGCTGACAGCTGCAAGAAGCGGCAATAAGATCGAATGCGAGTACACCGACACTAAGGCAAGCTTCTCTATCGAGGTTTCAAACACCGACAAGAAGGTTGAGATCTCACCTAACTTCGGCGGAAAGGTAATTATTGAGCTTTAATATCCTATATAACAAGCGGAGTCCTAAAGGGCTCCGCTTTTTGTGTTGAAAATATTAATAATTGGTGCTGCAGGTTGACAGTTTAATACTAAAATGGTATAATATATCTTATGATGTTGTATCAAACGGAGGTATAATATGCTAGAACTTAAAAACATAAAGTTCGGCGCAGAAACTGACGGAAAGGCAGTCGAAATAATCAGGGACATAAGCCTTACTGCGGCGGACAATAAATTCATAGTAATTACAGGTCCTAACGGCGGCGGAAAATCTACACTTGCCAAGCTTATCGCAGGTATTGAGAAGCCTACAAGCGGTCAGATAATCCTTGACGGCGAGGACATCACCGACAAAAGCATTACTGAACGTGCTCAGATGGGTATAGGCTTTGCGTTCCAGCAGCCTGTTAAATTCAAGGGGATAACTGTATATGACCTGCTAAGGATAGCTTCGGGAAAGAGCCTGTCGGTGTCCGATGCGTGTCAGTACCTTTCAGAAGTCGGGCTTTGCGCTAAGGATTACATCAAGCGTGAGGTGAACGCTTCGCTTTCGGGCGGTGAACTCAAGAGAATAGAGATCGCAACCGTGCTTGCAAGAAATGTTAAGCTTGCTGTGTTCGATGAGCCTGAGGCAGGAATTGACCTGTGGAGCTTCCAGAATCTCACAAGGATATTCGAGAATATGAGAAAGAGCGAGCTTGGAATGACTGTCATCGTTATTTCGCATCAGGAGAGAATACTCAGCATAGCTGACGAGATAATCGTGCTGGCTGACGGTGTGGTTTCTAAACACGGAACTAAAGACGAGATACTCCCCTCACTTATAGGCAGTGAGTATGCTCAGAATGCCTGTCCGAAGATCGAAGAAGGAGGTGCTGTCAATGGCTAAGCTTGATGCTGTTCAGCTGCAGCTTCTCAAAGAGGTCGCTGACCTTCACGATGTACCCGAGGGTGCATATAATTTCAGAGCAAACGGTAAGTCTGTTGACAGAAACACTACTGCAAATATTGATATTCAGACCAAGACCGATGTAAGCGGAATTGATATCCGGATCAAAGACGGCACTAAGAAAGAGAGCGTGCATATACCTGTAGTACTCAGCGAAAGCGGTCTTAAAGAGACGGTATACAATGACTTCTATATCGGCGAGGACTGCGATGTGCTGATTGTTGCAGGCTGCGGAATAGACAACTGTGGAACGCAGGATTCGGAGCATGACGGTATACACCGCTTCTTTATAGGAAAGAACTCTAAGGTGCGCTATGTTGAAAAGCATTACGGCTCGGGCGACGGAAAGGGTAAGCGTATTCTTGACCCTAAAACCGAGGTGTATATGGAAGAGGGCAGCACCATGGAAATGGAAATGGTGCAGATAAAGGGTGTTGACTCTACCAACAGGACTACTATTGCTGAGCTTAAAGAGAATGCAAAGCTTGTAGTTCACGAGAGACTTATGACCCACGGAGAGCAGCAGGCTCTAAGTGCTTACAAGGTGTCGCTTGACGGTGACGGTTCAAGTGCTGATGTGGTTTCAAGGTCGGTAGCAAGGGATAAGAGCTTCCAGAAGCTTGACCTTTGCGTGCTTGGAAATGCTGCCTGCTCGGGACATACCGAGTGCGACTCTATCATTATGGACAGCGGACGTATACTCGCTGTGCCTGCGCTTGAAGCAAACAGCGTTGAGGCCGCCCTCGTGCATGAGGCAGCGATAGGCAAGATCGCAGGTGAGCAGCTTACTAAGCTTATGACGCTCGGGCTTACCGAGGCTGAGGCTGAGGAGCAGATAATAAACGGATTCTTAAAGTAAAGTGAGAACTTCCCTCGCAGCTGCGGGGGAAGAATCCTATCGGGAGGTGCAGGCTGTGCTGTATGAATATCCGCCTAAGCTGACACGTCAGGAAAGGCAGCAGAAGGCTCTGCATGACATTGAAGAGCACAGGAAAATGCGCCGCACTATGTATAAAAACCTCATTCTGGGCGGAGTTATCATTGTGATAGGTATTATCGCTCCGAATGTGATAGTAAAGATAATTCTTATACTTCTGGGGCTTGCAAATATTGCCGTGGGGGGACTTCTCTACTGGTATTTTGCTTACTACAGGGCAGCAGATGTGTACACCCGCATTTATGATGACCACATTGAGCACTCCCAGAAAAAAGGGCTCTCGGGCGATTATCTGGAGGTCAGCATTTTTTATGACGAGGTCAGAAAATCGTGGCAGACAAACTCGGGACTTCTTGTGTTTGAGCTCTCCGAGGTTACGAAGTCGCAGTTTATGATCAGGCACAAAAATGGAAGCACAGAGCAGATTTCTGCGCCTGACAAATGCGAGCTCAGCTTTCAGGACACAAGTGCAAAGCTCTTCCTGATAGAAAAGCTCTGGGAGCAGATAAAGTACCCTCACAAGGAGTACAACGTTATCGAAGATGACGATGACTACTACTCCAAGGAGGACCTTGAGTGGGACAAGCTTCATAAACACGGACTCTGAATTTAATTAGGTAATAGTTAAGGCTCCGAAATTCGGAGCCTTCAGTCTGTCGATAAACTCAAAATAGTGCAGATTTTGCCTCGTCAGGTCTGTACATTCGTACAGACAGACTCGGCTGGAGTGAGGGGAGATGGGGCTTCGCCCCATTTGCCCCACTGGGGCTATCGCCCCAGACCCCTTTTAAAAGAACTTTTGCAACAAGCAGAAGGCTCCGAAATTCGGAGCCTTTTACTTTTCTTTTTTCTGTCAGAGCATCAAATGATAAGTCTGCAAAGCGGACACCATACCTATTCCCTGTTCCTTTTTACCTATTACCTAATATTACGTTTGCGGTTTTTGCCGAGGTCACTCGGATAAGCTCCTGAGGTGATATTATTATCTGCTCGCCCAGCCTGCCGCCGCTGATAATTATCTCATCAAAATCAAGACAGCTTTCGTGGATAACTGTAGGATAACGCTTTTTCATGCCTATCGGTGTACAGCCGCCTCTGATATAGCCGGTCACTGCGTTTATCTCCTTGACAGGAAGCATGGAAACGCTCTTCTCCCCTACCGATGAGGCCGCCGCTTTAAGGTCAAGCTCCTTATCAACAGGCAGTACAAAAACGAAATAACCGCCGTTCTTACCCTTAGTCACAAGGGTCTTGAAGGACTGCTCATAGGGCTGACCAAGCTGATCTGCTATGTGACAGCCGTCTATAAACTCGCCGCAGTCATAGGTATTTATTCTGTATGCAGCCTTCTCCCTGTCGAGAATACGCATAGCATTTGTTTTAAGTTCCTTGCCCATTACTCAGAAGCCCTCACTGCACGGGCGATGATCTCTGCGCACATATCATATCCCAGTGTTCCGCTGTTTAAGATAAGGTCATAGCTGAGCTTTTCTCCCCACTTTTTGGTTGTGTTTGCATTATAGTAATCAGAACGCTTTTTGTCATAACGCTTCAGCACACCCTCAACGTCATCAAATCTGATCTTATATTCATGCATTGCGACTGACTGTCTCTTTTCAAAATCGGATTCAATAAAAACATTCAGGGTCTTTACCTTATTTTTGAGGATAAAATCAGCGCACCTGCCGACTATCACACAGCACTCCTCGTTCTCGACAATATCGTGAATAACCGAGGTTTCAGCAGCGAAAATTCTCTGCGGATAATCTTTTGTAAGCAGACCGATCGGTGACTTAAACGGACTGAGCAGAGCTTCCTCATACTTTCTGATGTCCTCAAGCTTTATTCCGCTGACCTGTGCCGCCATATCAACTATCTGCCTGTCAAAGCACTTTACACCAAGCTTTTCAGCCGTCAGCTTACCTATTGCAGAGCCCCCTGAGCAGTAAGACCTGTCTATTGTAACTACCTTGATTTTTGCCATATGATCTCCTCCTTGCCAATATAATTCTATACATCTAGTATAACTTATTAGCAGACTTTTGTCAAGAAAAAAGACCGCCCCATAAAGAGGCGGTCTGAATATCATGTTCTTATATTACTTGCCGCGTTTAACGTAAGTAGTATGCAGAAGCTCATGAGCCTTATGGCTGCCCGGCTTCTCGAAGAACTCATCATAGAGCATCTTCATAACAGGGCTCTCATGTGATCTTCTGAGCTCGATTGAGGAGTCGAAGTCATAAAGTGCCTTAGCTCTGATGCCCTGGAGGTCAACGAAGTTTCTTACGCTAGAAGGCTGGAGAGGCTGTCCGCCGCCGTTGATGCAGC
>DGRP01000106.1 GCA_002391065.1 Ruminococcus sp. UBA4385
ACATCGAAGGTACCGCCGCCGAGGTCGTATACCATTACCTTCTGGTCCTCTTCCTTATCAATACCGTAAGAAAGTGCAGCAGCTGTAGGCTCGTTGATAATTCTCTTTACAGTCAGACCTGCGATCTGACCTGCGTCTTTAGTTGCCTGTCTCTGTGAGTCAGTAAAGTAAGCAGGAACTGTGATAACAGCCTCTGTTACCTTCTCTCCGAGGTAAGCCTCAGCGTCAGCCTTGAGCTTCTGAAGAACCATTGCGGAAATCTCCTGAGGAGTGTAGCTCTTTCCGCCCATCTGAGCCTTATAGTCAGAGCCCATGTGTCTCTTGATAGAGATTACCGTGTTATCGAAGTTTGTAACTGCCTGTCTCTTAGCAACCTGACCTACCAGTCTGTCGCCGTTTTTGGAAACACCTACAACGGAAGGAGTTGTTCTTGCACCCTCGCTGTTAGGGATCACTACTGCCTCGCCGCCCTCAACTACTGCTACGCACGAGTTTGTTGTTCCAAGGTCTATACCGATTATTTTACTCATAAGATCATTTCCTTTCTGATATATAAATTATTTTAACCTATTGTTACCTTTTTTATCCGCTACGGATTAGCAACCACTACCATAGCATATCTGATGACCTTTCCTCCGACCTTATAGCCCTTCTGGAAGGTCTGTGCTACCACATTTTCACCGAGGTTTTCGTCCTCTATCTGATTTACCGCATTTGCGATATTCGGGTCAAACTCCTGACCTGTCGGGTCTATGACCTCAACTCCGAGCTTTGCAAGCGCATCGCCGAACTGCTTGAAGATCATTTCAACTCCCGATTTGTAAGCCTCATCTTCGGTCTCAGTCTGAAGTGCCCTCTCGAAATTATCAAGCACAGGAAGTATCTCGCTTATTGCAGAGCCCTTTGCAGTTTCCGTAAGCTCCAGTCTCTCTTTAGCAGAGCGCTTTCTGAAGTTGTCATACTCTGCCATAAGTCTCAGGTACTTATCCTTCTGCTCGTCAAGCTCCTTCTGAAGCTTTTCCTCGGGGTTCTCCTGAGCTTCGGTCTCTTCCCGAGCTTCCTCCTCAGCAGTCTCCTCTGCGCTCTCTTCCGCAGCTTCCTCAGTGAGCTCTTCCTCAGTCAGAGTTTCCTTCTCTTTCTCATTATCCATAAGGTTGCCCGCCTTTCTTTTCTTATTCTTCTTTCTCATTGTCATCACCCTCGGAAAGCATATCTGTTATCTTTCCCGTGAAATATTCAAGATAAGGAATAAACTTTGCATAATCAAGTCTCATAGGTCCGAGCAGTCCGAGCGTTCCTGCCTTCTTGCCGTCCTTCATGAATGACGAGGTTATCATTGATGAGTTGTTCACTACAAACCCGTCCTTTTCGGGCGAGAACATAACATTCAGTCCCGAGAAGGTCTCGTCCATAAAGCCCTTGAGTATCTCCTCATTGTCAAGCAAATTGATTATCTCATTACGGTCAAAATCCCGGCAGGCAAGCAGGTTTTTCTTGCCCGTTATAGTGACCTCATTCATTTCCTTTGACATTTTGAGTATCTCGGAGACCAGCGGCGAGAGCGTCATCATATACGTTCCCATAGCCTCGGTGAGCTTTTCGATATAAGAATCCGAAAGCTCGCTCACCGCAACGCCGTTGAGGTTCTGTCTGACAAAGCTGTCAAAGAAATCAAGCTGCTCCTGATTAAGATCAAACTCCAGACGGCATACTTTATTTTTTATCGAGCCGTTTGAGGTTATCATCAGGATAACATACATTCTCTTTCCCGTAGGAATGACCTCGACCTTTGATATGACCGAGATCTCAGGAGTCTCGTTCGCAACGATAGCAGCGCACTTGGTAAGCTCAGCCAGAGCAACAGATGCCTGCTCCACAAGGTCGCTCTCAGTGACATACTCCTTAGGTATCATCGAATCGAGCATTCCCTTTTCCTCATCGGAAAGCTTATTCTGCTCCATAAGCTTATCTACATAAAGCCTGTAGCCCTTATAGGTCGGAACTCTTCCCGCCGAAGTATGCGGCTGTTCAAGATAGCCCTGTTTTTCAAGCTCTGCCATCTCATTCCTTATAGTTGCGGACGAAGCCTTGATATGCGGCATTATAGCTTTAGAGCCGACAGGCTCTCCGGTAACAATATACTCATCTACAACCGCTGTAAGTATTCTCAGCTTTCTGTCATCCATTAACTCACCACCCTTTGCACAGCCCGCCAATGTACCTCACGCTTGTACCTCAGACCGCACAGTAAACGCCCTTATGTCAATGCTGCTTAGCACTCGGACTTTGGAAGCGTTAGCACTCATTCTCTTTGAGTGCTAAATATAGTTTATACCTTTTTTTCATTTTTGTCAAGGGGTTTGAAGCTATTTTTTTCACAAATCGAATTATTTTTCTGACTTTTCCTTTGTCACAATACACAAAAGCACCGTCTGCACTGAATTTTCAGCACAGACGGTGCGATAAAAGCTATCCTATTCCTTTGTATACGCTGACAGATCAGGTACTGCAACCTTTGATTCATCGGGCTCTGTGAGCTCGTTTACATAATAATAGCTTGCGGTCATTTCGTCTCCGTTGGTAACTACCACGATCTCATTGAGATCATAGGTCTCACCGTTGAAGCCGTAAACGATCTGGCCCTCTCCGCCCATAGCTTCATTTATATTATAATACTCAAAGACCATGTTGTTTTCACCTATGGCAGCATGATCAAACTCCCCTGCAGGATTGATAAGAAGGTCATTCATCATAGCCTGATTTTCTGTCGCTTCCTGCTCCTGATAGGTAGTTGTGCCCTCATTTACTCTGTATGCCTTGCCGTCGCCCGGAATTACAACATAGCTTTTCATTCCGTCTATAGATGTTGAATAATATGCTTTATCGCCTGTCCAGGTGATCTCAACATCTCCGTGTGAACCGAGAGCATTGTTCATATAGGACATATTAAGACTGTAGCCGTCCTTATACTTCTCCCTGACTGCATCATAGGCTCTGAAATCGCCGTTCACATCGTAATCTGTTGAAGCTGCTGCACCCGAGCTGCTCTGCGAGGCTGTATCATCTGCCTTGCTCTCAGCCTGTGAGCTTTCAGCAGCGGAAGACTGTGCCTTGCTGCTCTCAGCATCAGAGCTGCTGTCTGTCTCCGCACAAGATGTAAACGAAAGCCCGATAATCACAGCCGCAAGCACAGCGGCAATTGATTTCAAGATCATTTATATTGCCTCCAAAATGAAATTATTCAGCTTCCTCTGTACTGAGGTCAGCTTCGCCTTCCTCAACGCCGAAGGTGTCACCAAGAGCATCTGTGTCAACGCCTGCAGACATCTTCTCGGAGAACTCCTCAGCGGAGATCTCGGTGTAGCTGTCAAAGTCATCTGGCATTGCTATCTCTGTAATATCAAAGTCAAGAGAAACGATCTCAGATGTTGAAGTCATGCCGAAAGCCTCAGTTTCAATCTTCTTGAGGTCTCCTGTATTCTCATCAAAGTAATACTTATAAATCTGCTTGTTGGAATCCTCATCAGTCTCGGAATCCTCAATAAGCTCTACGCCCTCTTCGAGCTCAGCGGTCATAGCTACCTCGTATGTCTCACAGATAAGGCCGTCAGCTGTATCTCTGCCTACGAACTTGTAGTTATCGGAAATACCCATTGTCTGAGACTTGATCTGGTCTGCGGAATAGGAGCTTGCGTCCTGAGATGCATAAACCTTCTCGTTCTCATCTACCATGTAGCCAACGCCGTCTTTAACGTATACGTTCATTGAAATGCCGAACACGCTCATCTTCATGTGCAAATCGTTGCCGCAGAGTGCAAGCTCAATAGGCTCAGAGCCTGTCATAGAGTTGGTCATTACGAGCGAGAAATTACCTTCATTCAGCTTATCTGTGTACTGCTTTGCAAGAGTGTTTTCATCATCGTAAACAGGCTTTCCGCCCTTATCGGATGCGGATACTGATGATGATGCGGAATCCTTAGCAGATGAGCTGTCGCTGTCACCGCAGGCTGCGAATACTGAACATACCATAAGTACTGAAATAATCAATGCTGATATTTTTTTCATGTTTTTACCTCACTTTTCAATTCATAACACGGCTCATAGCTGCCGTTAATTCAAAATATAGCATATTTTACGCTGCTCGTCAATGAATATTACGGATTTGTAACTAATATTCAGATATTTTTGCTAATAACGCACAGATACATATATAAGTAATTAGCAATAAATGCCCATAGCTTTCAACGTTTTCACACATTGGTTACAGTATTATTTTTGGCTTTACTTTTTTACAATTTTCTGCTATACTATATTAGGAGTGTGATATTATGCCAAAAGCTGCATTTATAACAGGCGGTTCGGGAGGGATAGGCTCTGCAGTTTGCAGGCGCTTTGCCCGTGACGGCTTCACTGTTTTTATCGGATATAAAAGCTCGGAGAAAAAGGCTTCAGCCCTGTGTGAAGAGCTCAAAGCAAACGGCGCTGACGCTTTCACAGTATGCTGTGATACTTCAAGTCTTGAAAGTGTACAAAATTCCGTACAGTTAATATCAAAGCTGACAGGCGGTGCCGATGTACTCGTAAACTGTGCGGGAATTGCTGACATCGGCTTATTTACCGAGCTCAGCGAGGAACGTATGCTTGAAAT
Organism: Ruminococcus sp. UBA4385; assembly: GCA_002391065.1. The sequence goes on from DGRP01000106.1 coordinate 4,649, forward strand.
CATTGAAGCCGATCTTATCGGGGCTATGAGGGTTACAAAAGCGTTCCTGCCCTACATGATCAGAGAGCATAAAGGGTCGGTAATAAATATTTCTTCTGTATGGGGAGAGAAGGGTGCTTCCTGTGAGGTCGCTTACTCGGCGGCAAAGGCCGGACTAAACGGCTTTACTCAGGCGCTTGCCCGTGAGGCAGCTCCTAGCGGTGTGAATGTAAATGCCGTGTCCTGCGGATTTATCGACACGAAAATGAATGCTCAGCTAAGCGAAGAAGAACGCTCGGCTATTCTTGATGAGATACCTGCCTGCCGCTTCGGCACTCCTGAGGACATTGCAGGAGTGTGCGCTTTTCTTGCAGGCGAGGATTCAGCCTACATTACTGGGCAGATCATCAGGGCAGACGGTGCATGGATATAACTGACTTTACAAGAAGGCTGCAATGTGCTATACTTGTTAAGAAAAGAGGTAAACGCTATGGAAAGCTATGATAAGAAAAAGGCACTTCTGAAAAGCGCTCTCAAATGGGTGCAGACGGAGTTTTTCGGTATATTTGTGTTTCTGTTCTTTGTGGCTGTGTCAAAGGCATTCGGAGCAGGCGCTAATATTATGTTCGGTTTCACAGGGCTTATGACTGTGGTTGCTATTATGAATGACTTTGGTCTTAAAGAGGGAAAGAAAGCCAAGGAAAAGGCTATGCTTCACGGGGCAGATGTAAACAGGCACTTCGGGCTTATTATGGGGCTTGTTGCGATGATTCCCGGATATGTTACTATGGTGCTTCTCATCATTTCAAAGACGACAGGCTCGTTTAATTTTATGCCTGCATACAAGCTTCTTAATGCGATGTTCTATCCGCTGATAGACTGGGCGGCTCACAGTGCAAATGCTGCCGATATGCCTTACTGGGTGATAGCACTGACAGCTATATTCCCGATCCTCTATCCTGTATCCACATGGCTGGGATTCAAGATTTCGTTTGATCAGATAGATGTAAAGGAGCGAATTGTCTACAAGAAATAGCTGTTGACAATTGGAAGTTTCTATGATAAAATTATAGGCAACACCGCATGACCCATGTGCATCAGATGCGCCGTCCAGATTTTCGTCAGATTGCCT
>DGRP01000144.1 GCA_002391065.1 Ruminococcus sp. UBA4385
TGTGTTAAAATTGTTTTGTCAGAACTTTTTGTCTTGTTCTGATATTATTATAACTCGCAAATACGAATTTGTCAACAGATTTTACTCGCATTTGCAAATTTTAGCGTTTTGCACAAAAGTAGGTGAGAATAATTGTCTGTTATAAACAGAATCATAGTATTACTTAATGAAAAAGGGCTAAAACAAACGGATTTATGTTCCTTTTTAGAAATAAACACAAGTACATTCACTACTTGGAAAAATAGAGATACTGATCCCCCGGCAAAATATATTTTACGCATTTGCGAATTTATGGGAGTTACACCCTATCAGCTTTTGTCTGATGAATTAAATGAAATGGGATCTATATCGCTTGATGATGATGAAAAGCTTCTCCTATCATATTACAAGAATCTTAGTGAAAAGGATAAAGGAATCATTATAGGAGAAGTGAAAATGCTTGCGACAAAAAATGATGAGAATAGAAAAGACGATCTGCCGTAACAGGTTGATCGTCTTTTTTCGTTTATTGGGTGCTTTATGTGACTCAAAATAAAGCTCGATTGCATTTTGCTTCGCAATCGAGCTTTAATGATTATGTTATTATCAGGAATCTCGGAATTGTTTAAAGTTGTCCGGGTTTTATTCATAGCTTTCTAAAACGGTTTTTATGGCTGTCTTTTGTTTGACATAGTGATATTATGAAAGCTTCACCGCTTTGCCCGAAGCAGATATCAGCCTACGAACTACAAGGTACATCACACAGATCAATACTATCATACACCGATCCTTTACCGATCAATACAATACGGTACCTCTATCACACAGGGAAGCTCACCTGGGTCGTCGATCGGAAGCTTGTGCTCTTCTATATACCACTTTACATAGCTGTCACAGCTCTCGTACATAACATCAGAATAACCATCGTCCTCAAGTACTGAGATACCATCGTCATAAACATAGTATTCGTTATCCTCGGGGTCAAGCTTTTCTTCATAGGCATTCTTTATATGCAGATTCAGGTCGGGTATTTTTATTGTGTATTCAGACAATGTCGCTCTCTGATCTTTCATGTAAATGCCCTCTACGCCCGCAATGTGGAGCTGGCGTGGCTTATCCTTGAAAAGTTTCTCAATAGATTCAAGCTGATCGTCGATCTGGGACAGCTTACAGTAATACCTTGTTGCTCCCCGAGGATTGCTGTCTGTCTTGTCCAGTGCATCACGCAGCTTGTTGAAGACCATCTGATTTGGAAAACGCCTGTAGTCGGCAAAAACTTCTATCCCGTTATGATCGAAGTGCTCCATTATTGCTGCTGCACAGCCTGCACTTCTGCTCTGACCGTACTCGCACTGGCAGATGATGTCCCTGCCCTGTGAGTATGCCTTGATGATAAACCTTGCCATATCCTCGGCTTCACTGAAGTATGTCTCATAGGTATAGCCCTTGTCGCAGAGTACATCTATATCAAGGTCGTCAAGCTCGCTATAGAACACCATATCGCAGATATTGCTGTAATCCACGTAAGTGTAGCACTTGTCAAGACGCTTGATAGCCGGGTCATAGAAGCTGATAACTGCTGTGTTATCGGGAAAAGCACCCTTTGATATTATGTCTTCGATCTCATCTCTTGAATAGATAGTTACTTTCATGATCGCACCTCCGACTTGATTTCTGTAGATAGTATATCAAAACACATGGGTAAAAAAACGGCGGTGTACCTCTTGCGTTTTCTAATAAGCTGTGGTATAATGTAGAAAATTTCGGGAGGTGTCACTATGGCTGCAAAAGAACCTAAAAAGCTTGCGATAATCTATATTCTGAAAGCGCTGGAAAACTACAGCAGTAAGAACTGTACCTACTCACAGCAGAGGATCATTGAGCTTGTCTATGATAAATACGGTATGAAGCTTGACCGCAAAACTGTGCGGCATAACCTTTCCAAGCTGCTCGAGGCCGGATTTCCGCTGGAGCACGAGGAATTCACCCGTACAAACACCAAGGGTCAGACTGAAACGATACTCACTAACTGGTACTACGATCACGAGAGCGAATGGGACATAAGCGAGCTGCGTATGATGATAGACAGCATATCATTTACAAACTATCTTCCAAAAAGACAGTGCAGCAGTATAATCAAGAAGATCGCAGCTCTCGGAGATGACGAAACAAGTAAGATGCTGAAAACCGCCTCTGAAACGATCAGTCGGCTGCGGCCGGAAAACAAGTCGATGTTCTTTAATGTGTCGGAGCTGAGCGAAGCGATACACTCGAATATAATGGTCAGCTTTAATTACTGCGACTATGATATTGACTTTAAGCTGCACCCAAGACTTGATGATAATGGCAAAGCGAAGCTGTATACTATCAGCCCATACAAGCTGGTCTCTCTGAATGGCAGGTACTATGTGCTGGGGCATTATGATAAGCATGACGAGATCTGTACCTTCCGTATCGACAGGATAGCGAACATCAGAAAGCTTGACGAAAGATCAAAGCCTTTGCGCTCGGTAAAAGGCTTTGAGAACGGTCTTGACCTTGATGAATACACCGCACAGCACCCCAATATGTGGGGCGGTGAGCCTGTCCGCTGTACGTTTCGCTGCCCGAGATACATTATGGACGATATCGTTGACTGGTTCGGCAGTGATGCTGTTATTCGTGAGATCGGGGACAGAAGGCTTGAAGTAAGAGTGCGTGTCAGCGAGGAAGCTATGAAGCATTGGGCAATGCAGTATGCCGACTGTGTCGAGGTCATCTCGCCAAAGCAGTTGAGAGAAGAGGTCGCTGAGATCATGAGGGCTGCAGCGGAGAGGTATGGGTAGAAAGCAGCATTGTCAACACCGCCCATTTTCTCTCCATCGAATATGCTATAATACAGACCGAAGCCAAGGAAGCTGCGGTCTGTAGTTTTACTGTCAATGAAAGAGGGTTTACTATGAAAATAAAAGACATTCTTTGCCGTGAACTGATCGACAACTGGGAATGCTTTGATAAAGCACTCAACAGCGGCGATGAGGATACAGATACTTTTATCTCTCTTTTCAGAAGTACCTGGTCATACCTTGCGGAAAGGGCTCGGAAGGATAACTTTACAACCGAGGATATCAGACTTATAAATCTTTTGTACAGGGTCAGCGATCTGACCTGCCAGATCTATATGGAGCCTTACGATGATAATGAGATACCCGTCGGAATGATCGTGATGACTTCAATGCTTGTCCTGCTGCTGGATAGTATCCCCGAAGATCAGTTCAGGTCGGGCATGATAAAACGAAAGCTTTCGGGGGCGACACGTTTTTTCACACCTGACGGCACAAAGCTTATGTATGACGAGTTTTATGAATACCACAATGAAAAGGAGCGATACAATGCTGATACTTAACATTCACGGCTATCACGGAAGTCAGAAGAACAGTGCTTATACTGCTTTGAAAGAACTTGGCTGCGAGATCATTTCTCCGCCGATAGACTATGATGAAACCTCACCCGAGAACATTCTCGGGCAGCTCAGATATATCCTTGCTGAAAGGCGGCCTGATGTGGTCGTCGGGACAAGCCTCGGCGGATTCTTTGCAGCGGTATTGTCGGCTGAGCATGATCTGCCTGCGATACTTGTAAATCCCTGCCTTATGCCGTTTTATCATCTGCCAAAGCTTGGCTTCGAGGGCGATGTCAGGGAGTTTATCAAGCCGTTCGGCTCACTCTCAAAGCTTGATCGAAGCTTAATAAGCTGCATCGTCGGAGATTCTGACGAGGTGCTCGGTGACCACAGCTTCACCGAGATGTTGACCCGAAACTCACGCTTCAGAAGAGTGCCAAACGGTAAACACTCGGGGGCGACTTTGCCGCTGAAGGAGTATTTTGATGAGGTGCTCAGGTACTACCAAGAGAAGCTTCCGCAGAAGGAGCTTGCTCAGACGACCTTCCCCGACCTTTTGGACTGAAAGGAGTATTTATGTACTACAGAAAAGGCAGAACCGTTACCGCCAACCTGACAGGCTATAAGAGTGGAAATGAACAGCGTGAGGACAGGAATGAACTTGTAAGCGGAGGCTGGTATGATCTTGAGATCGTCAGAGAATATACTAAGGAAAACAGAGCACGCTTTGCTCTTGACGAAACGAGATATATCAACGGCAGAACAAAAATAGTCAGCAAACAGAGAATGTATGTAGCCTCAGTGATGAAGACGGGGCACGAATATAAGCTTGAATGCCGGGGCACTGACAGATACGGCAGAAGCGATGACGGCACCTTTATATACTATCTTTCGCCCGAAAGTGCTCATCGGGCTGAGACTTATATACTTTCGTTCACAAGGCTTCTGGGCACATATGACAGGTGAAAGCGGATAGAATGATCGATGCAGATTCGTCAGATCATTTGTTCATATCCGCCTTTTTACCCTTATGAATGGGGCACGTTTTTTCTGCGGCTTTATCATTTCTGATAAAAATTATCATCTTTGAAAAAAATTTGATGACCTTTTATAATCCATCATATATGTTATAATAAACAAAAGAGGACATCATACATCATTAAGGCAATACCGCACAACTCCTGTGCATCAGATGCGACGTCCCGGTTTTCGTCAGATTGCCTAAATTCGACGCAGGCTTGCTGATGCAAGTCAAGGAGAATTTGGGTAATATGACGGATAAGCGGGTCGTCAAGCAGGCTTGACACGGCAGATGATGTGCAGAGGCGTTAGCCGCGGGTCGTGCGGTGTTGCCTTAAGCCGAATTGCCGCAGGCGTAATGGCAGCAGCG
>DGRP01000136.1 GCA_002391065.1 Ruminococcus sp. UBA4385
ATAAAGCTGTCCTGAAGCATTATACCCATCTGGCTTCTGAGAGAGCTCAGAGTAACATCGGCAATGTTCTTTCCGTCCATTGTGATAGAGCCGTCAGTTAAATCGTAAAAGCGTGAGATAAGCGACACTATCGTTGACTTTCCTGCGCCCGTAGGTCCTACGAGTGCTATGCTCTCGCCGGGCTTTACATCGAAGCTTATATGCTCTATAACATTGTTGCCCTCCTCGTAAGCGAAGGTAACATCATTGAAGGATACCTGCCCCGAGATCTCACCGATAGGCTCTGCGCCCTCCTTGTCGGAGATAGTCACAGGCTCGTCAAGTGTCTCAAAGATACGCTCAAGATAAGCGATATTGTTGATAAAGCTGTTGATGATGTTCGATATGCTCATTATAGGCTGCCAGAAGCGTGATGCGTAGCCCGTCATAGCGGCGAGCGTGCCCAGCGACACGGTAGATGCATGCAGTACAAGCAGCCCCACTGCGAACATCGCAGCCCTTACCAGTGTGGAGATATTATCGGTGGTCGGCCACACAAGGTTTGAGAGCCTTACCGCCTTCATCCAGCTTTTGCGGTAGCTGTTGTTAAGCTTATCGTAAATGCCTGCGTTCTCTTCCTCACGGGTGAATACCTGAGTGATACGGGCGCCGACTATGTTCTCCTGCAAATATGCGTTCATATTGGAGCTCTTGTTTGAAACGTCCTGCCATGCCTTTCTCTGGTGCTTTTTGATAGCAAACATCAGCGCCATAAAGAGGGGTAGTCCCGAGAGAGCCACAAGCGTGAGCCTTACATCAACTATCAGCATGAAGATCAGAATGAAGATCATATTAAGTATCTCCATAATGAAGTTGATTATTCCGTTTGAAAGCATATCCGATACGGAGTTTACATAGTTGATGACACGGATAAGTATTTTTCCGTGAGGTCTGTCATCGTAGTAGGTGAAGGGGAGCTTCTGCAGGTGTGCAAAAAGGTCCTCTCTTATGTCGAAGATAATGTTCTGACCTACCACCGTCATAATGCGCCCTCTGATATTTCCGAGGAGCACGCTCAGCCCTGTGCAGAAAAGGAGCAGTACAGCTAAGAAGATAAGCTCGCCTATCCTGCCCTTCGGGATAGAAACGTCCAGTGCCCTCTGAGTTATCAGCGGTCCGATAAGACCTGCTATAGCCGCCAGTATGCTTATGAACAGCGAAAGTATCATCTTTGAGCGATAGCGCTTTATGTACTTGAAGGAGCGCTTTAAGTGACTGAAATCAAAGGGGGTTTCAAGCTGTTCGTCAACGTCGTATTTGTTCCTAGCCATTTGCGCTCACCTCACTTTCGGGAGCACAGTTTATTCCGCTTTGAAGCTCATAAATCTGCTTGTAGTAGCCCTCACGCTGTATAAGCTCATCATGAGTGCCTATGTCGGCAATGCTGCCGTTTTCAAGAATGATTATCTTATCTGCATTGCGTGAGGAGGATATCCTCTGTGCGATAACGATCTTGGTGCAAGGGAAGTCAAGCCTTTTGTCAAGGCTGTTCTGAATGAAGCTCTCTGTCTCCATATCGACAGCGGAGGTCGTATCGTCAAGAATGAGTACAGCAGGCCTTACAGCCAGCGCACGAGCCAGAGAGATACGCTGTTTCTGTCCGCCCGAGAGACCTACTCCACGTTCGCCGACTATAGTTTCGTATTTCATAGGAAGCTTTTCAATAAACTCTGATGCTGCCGCAAGCTCAGCGCAGTGCTTTACATACTCCTCTTCAAGGTCGCTGTCACCGAAGGCAATGTTTGAGTCTATCGTATCGGAATACAGAAGCACGTCCTGAGTGGCTATGCTTATATTCTGCCTGAGGGTTTTAAGCTTATGCTCCCTGACGTCCTTTCCGTCAACGAGCACCTGCCCCTCACTGCATTCATAGAACCTCGGGATAAGGTTGATAAGTGAGGTCTTTCCGCTGCCTGTAGAGCCCATGATAACAACGTGCTCGCCTGCATTTATCCTGAAGTTCAGATTTTTAAGTATGGGCTTGCCCTTGATAGAATAGGAAACGTTTCTGAACTCGATCTCGCCCTTCAGACGGTCCTTGTCCTCGACTGCGTCGCTGCGGTCAACTATTTTCGGAGCTTCGTAGTATATTTCGATTATCTTTCCTGCCGATGCCATAAAGCGGAAGAAGTCATTTACGTAGTTTCCCATATTTCTCATAGGGTTGCTGACTGCCCACAGCAGTCCCGAGATAGCTACATACTGACCCATAGTGAGGTGCTGCTTTATCATAAAGATACCGCCGCAGAGAAGCAGCACTACAGCAAGCGAGCCTGCTGCAAGGTCTATCATCGGCTGGAATTTCAGCCAGACCTTTGCAGCGCTGACATTAGCTGCCCTGTATGCTTCGTCACGCTCACGGAACTTGTCCATTTCAAACTGCTCTCTTGCGAAGGCTTTAACAACTCTGTTTCCCGAGATATTCTCCTGCGCCGCAGTATTAAGGTCGGACGATGCCTCTCTTACCTTTCTGTAGGCAGGTCCTGCCTTCTTTGAGAAGCGCCTTGTTATCACGAAGATAGCAGGCGTCATAGCCATAATGCAGAGGGCAGTTCTCCAGTCGATAGTGAAAAAGTACACCATAGAAGCTGTAAACAGCGCTATCGACTCCACGCAGCCCTTTATTACCCACGATACCATGTGCCTTACCATATCAAGGTCGCCCGTAAGACGTGTCATCAGGTCGCCTGTGCGGTAGCGGTCATAGAAGTCCATATCCTGATTTTCAATCTTGCGGAAGAGGTGAGTTCTCACCCTGTAGATCATGCCCTGAGAGCTTGTCTCGTAGTACATATTGCAGGCATACTGCAGGACAGTCCTCAGCAGTGTAAAGCCCACCATACCAATGAGCAGCCACCAGAGAAGCCCTTTCTGATTTTTCAGGTTTTCCGCCGCATTATCGTTTGAAATAAACGTGTCGATTATCCTCGACTGAAAATACGGCGAGGTTATATACATAGCATTGCAGGCAATGGAGAGAAACAGCGCTGCAATATAAGCCGCCCTGCTGCCCTTCATATTTTTCCATAGCCATCTTAGCTGAAACATAGTATCACCCCGATACAAATTCTTTTCTTACTCGGCATATTATAGCACTAATTTCCGGTAAATTAAATAGAAAAAGCTATAATTTATTTAACATATCCTCTAAAGCATAGAATACTTTGAACGCGGAGAAAGATAGTGCAGGATTTGATGTTTATCACAGCATAAGCCCCCTGCTTTTGGGGCAGAGGGCTCGGCTCAGCTGTTATCGTCTTCTTTTTTATAGCGAAGTCCTTGCGGACACAGGCTCTTATGCGGACAGAAATTGCAGAAATCAGATTCATTGTTGGTGTCTTTATTGTCTTTATTGATAGTATACAGAACATTATCTTTGTCATTCAGAGGGTACACCTGGCTGTCTTCCCATTTAAGGTTTCTGGCTTTGGAGGAAATCACATAGCTGTCTACAGGATATACCAACAGGCTGTTTTGAATGTCGTTTTTACTGTGATAATCTTCCTGTTTTTTATATATTTTTTTGATCTGATCATAGGCATCGTTTATAATCCGGTTTTTCTCAGAATCACTCAGGAAGGTGAGCTGATCTAAATCTGCAAATGAATTATTCAATGCTGTATCAATATCATTGTTTTTGTTTTTGATTGTCTCGCCGATAATCACAGCACTGATATACTGAACAATATTAAAGCGATTGTAGTAATATGTATCATCGTTCAGCAGTCTGTCGAAAACATAGCGGAAGCTGCACGGCTCAATAACGATGTCTGTTTGGTCGGGAGACAGCGCGTCAATATTATTCGCATTGTACGGTTCAAGCCCCCATGAGTTATTTTTATTCCACCTGTCCTCCTCCTCCTTAGTGAACTCCTCCTTACGGTGGGATTCAGCGGTCATACCGAGAAGCTCAAACACATGGTAGGGCTTCATAAGCTCTCCGTCGATGTTCTCAACGTAGCTGAGCTTTACCGCACATTCGCTGAAAAGTATTCCGTACACAAGAGCATATTTCGAGAAATTGCACTGCTCCTTCTTTGACCTTGTGAACTTCTGCAGTCTGAGCCTGTCCTCATATTTAATACCGTTTTCCTCAAGTCCTTCAAAAAACTGCACAGTCAGAGGCCTTGGGAGAAGCTCATCAGAGACACGGCAGAGCTCCTTATCGGAAAGGAAGCAGAAGTGGTTTACTCTGTTTTCAACAGAAGGCCTTACAAGAATATCTCCGTCGATCTGAACCATATCGTGAACTATCCACCTTGCAGAGTCCTGCTCTTCATCGGCGACCTTTTTAAGATACTGCTTGATCATTTCTTTAAGCTGGCTGTTAGTGTCGTTCATGTTATCGTTTGTATCATCCTTGTCGAGCTGATCACGAAAGACACCCAGAATGTTTCTTATTCTCGGCTCCTGCGATTCGTCGCCGTTTTCCCAGGCTTTAAGGATTCTGTTAATTGCGGCCTTGAGCCTTTTGTTAATTCCGAAGTTGTCATAGGGTCTGATCAATATTTCGGCATAACGGTTTATCATTATAAGTGTCAGCATTACTTTTTTGATTTCTGGGATACTTAGCTTATTGACACTTAACTGACTGAAATTATTTATCGTCAGGTTATTGGCATCGTGATTCTTTAATTCATCTAAAGCGGCTTCTCGTTCATCAATAGTACGTTTTATATCAAAAACAGCTTCAATTTTTTTGCGGTCAAAGTCTATCATATCGGCAAGAATGCTTACAGCCTCTTTTATATCCTCGGCATTTTCGATATAAGGCTGCAGGATATTGAAGTTTGTAATAAGCGAGTTGTTCTTTTCAACCGATTCCGAATAGCCTCTTATGCAGTCCTCAATGGGGCCGAAGTCGCCCTTTATATCAAGGCAGTTTTTTTCATTGTTCCACTTGTTTGAGGCGGCATACAGCATTCTTCCGACAGGGTAGTCAATCAGTCTTGTATAGCCGAACTGCTTCGGGTGGTAGGCTCTGAGAATGTCATTTGCTCTTCTCGATGTGGAGTAGGGCATTTCTTCCATATATGACAGGGTTTTGTTGTAATTGTTTTTGTTACGTTTTAGTGCCTGTCTGAACTCTCTGTCAATATCATTGGCAAAGTCAATGACATTAGCGTACTTCTTGAACTCATACGTTATACCGAAGGTATTGAACTTTATTCCCTCCGAGGCTTTTCCGATAGCAAGAGCAAGCTTCAGGTTTTTCTTATTGAATTCTTGCTTTTTCGCCCGAATTTCTTCCTCATTTTTATTATTAGGTATAAAGCATTGCTCTTTCTGAACTGTAAGCTCCTCATGGCTGAAATCAAACTCGGGCTTGTCTGAGAAGAGCTTATAGATATTCCTCCAGCACTGATAGAAGGACTGAAGCTCAGGCTCTCTTCTGAAATTATGTATCATATAGATCTGATAGCCTGCTGCCCTGAGGTCATCAATCGCAGCCAGCAGTGCGGGCGGAAACTGAAAGATTCCGTCAAAAAGTATTATTTTCTTTTCTGCCTCTTCTGAAACAAGTTCCTTCTGAGAATTTTCCACTAGCGTATCTACATCATTATCATGCTGATGCTTGCGCCTGATTGTATTATCCAGAACGTCTCTGAGAGCGTCATCAACGGCAGAGGAATCATTTTTGAGCTTATCTTTCAGCCTTTCAAACTTAAAGAGCTCGTTATCTTTGACCTTATTATAAATATACACAACAAACTTCTGCTCTTCGCTCATTCTGCTGTAGTTTATACTGTCATCGAAGCTGATACCGAGCTCGCAAAAAAGCCTCAGTGAGCTGACAATATCGAAAGCATTATAATCCTCGGCATCAAGGAACTTTTTATCAACAGTCAGCGATTCATTATCGGTCAATGTGAGCTTGAGCTTTGTGTCGGGCAGCTTCTCTCTGATAGCTGCGATCTCTTGGCCTACAAGACCGATCTGACGCAGAAGCCTGCTCAGGGATACGCCTGTATTATTCTCTTTAACCTTTGTATCTGTCCATTCGGGATAGAATGAGTTGATAAGATTCTTGACTGTTATCAGGGGCTCATAATCTATATTCTCTTCCTTATACAGCCCGATTGAATTGAAGCCCTGAATCATTTCCTGCGAAGGGCAGACGTGTATGCAGTTCTCGTATAGCCCGTGTTGTATAAGGAACTCTTTTATACGCCTTGGGTTAGCGTAGGTTTTTACGATAATATTATTCATTGTGCTTTCCCTTCATTATAAATAATCTACCAGTCTGTTATGTATTGGTGTTTTAGTAGTATTATCAGTATATTCCGAGTAATAAACTCTAAGGTTTTCCTCAGCTCTGGTCAGAGCTACATAGAAGATATTCTCATTTTCAATGTTAGCCCTGTTATTGTTAAAATCAGAATTATTATCCTTACCGAATGTAAAGCTGAAACTAAAAAGAACTTTTCCCGGTTCATTGTTGTCATTATCAGGATTGATTTTAGTCAGCTTAATCTTACCGCTGACCTCCGTTATCATATTAGCATCGACATTAACATCTGTGTATGCATAGGAAGACTTATCACCTTCAAGAAACAGAAGAACAAATACATTTTTGAACTGCATTCCTTTTGCCTTATGTACAGTCATGCAGGTGATATCATTATTGCTGTTTTCTGTATCGGGAATATTATCCAAAGGCTGGCTTGTCTGAACCTTCAGCTTGATTGACTCGTAGAGATTATCAAGTGTAAGCTGAGTATCCTTAAACTCACTTGCGATAGAATCCAGCAGAATATTAAAGTCATTCTTGTAGCCCTCGGGGTCGGCAGTAATTCTGAATGGCTCGCAGATCATATAGAGGTTGTATATTAATTTCAGAACAGAAACAGCCTCTCCCTGATTGCTTACCTGTGTGCAGATCTCTTTCCAGTAATCATCAGCCTTGCTATCCGAGAGCTCTTCCCAGTATTTCGCTGACGAATTGCGTTCTATCATGTGTTTTATGCATTCGTTTATTGTTTGTTTAAGCTTTTCTGCTTTGTCCCCTGTTCCTGCATAGTTCGGATAGAAGGCATTATAATTATCCGAGTAATAGCGGCGTTCATCTTCTGTAACATTGCTCTGCAGACCTGTGTTTTGCACGGAGAAAAGAGGAGTATTATTATTCTTCGCTATTCCGACTCTCATATAATTTGAATAAAGCAGCAAATAAAGGTACTCCGACTGATCGGGGTGAGTGAGTGCAGAAAGCAGGAAGTAAAGATCAATTGCGGCAGTGTGGTTATAGAAGTCATCGCTTTTGTTTTTTGCAGCTTTTATAGTAAGCCCTGCAGCTTCGGCAGCCTTGATAACATCATCAACCTGATTATTTGTCCTTACAAGAATGGCTGTGTCCTTGCAAAGAGCTTTATCCCCGTTAAGATCGCTGATAAGATCGCGGATGAGAGCATTGATAACTTCTTCTTTATTTTTTTCTTTATACTTATACTTTTTTATATAACTTGAGGTGATATTATTGGCGGATTGAAGCTTGCAGTCTTTGTAAATCGAATCATTTAGGGAGTTATAAACATTATCGGTATAGGCATTAAAAATATCAATAAGATCTTTTACTGAACGGTAATTAAGACTGAGTTTATGTTCGCGCCATCTTTTAGGAACGGTGTTTTTAATTCTTGTAAATGAATTTCCGTTTGCACCCCTGAACTGGTAAATGGACTGCTTCAGGTCGCCTACTATAAACAGTCTTGCGGTTTCGAGCTTGTTTATCAGTGCGGCAAAGCCGTCAACCTGATAGATGTCAGTATCCTGAAACTCATCAATGAACAGATACTTAAAGCCGAATAAAGCAGGTGAAAAGCTCGGAGAATTCACACATTTCCTGAATGCATCTGCATATTCGTCCAGAAGCACACCGTTGTTTTCTCTTACCTGCCTACGGTACTCGTTATATGAATCCCTCAGCACAAGGAAAAGGTAGTCATGCAGCCATTCATCAATATTGGCAGGATTCTTGTCTGCGTCAATAGTTCTTGTATCGGCACTTATATCAGCACCGCTTTCCATGACCTTCTGACCGATACCTGCTATTGCATCAATTACACTGCTCTTGTAATAGCCCTTCCATACATAAGGGGCGTGCTTGTCGATCTCCTCTGAGAGGATTTTCTTATACCTGTACAAACTTTTATTTACATTATAGTCAGAGCCCACTCCGAGTGCTGTCGAGGTGTTCTGAATGATCTTCTTGATAAAGCTGTGGATAGTACCGATGTGCATATTCTCGGTGTCCTCGCTGTACCTGAGGAAGCGTCGGTCACGGGTGAGAAGATACTGGCTGTGGAACATCTTTTTAAGACGGGAACGCATTTCATCGGCGGCTTCATTTGTAAAGGTAATGAGCACTATGTCCTCAGACGGGCGCTTTACGCCTGAGTCTGAATCCTCATAGCACAAATACATTATCCTTGAAGCCATAGTCTGTGTTTTGCCTGTTCCCGCACCTGCGGTTACAGCAATATTCACATCGGCCTGCTCATGCTCAACAAGATACTGCTCTAAGTTGAAGATACCGTCCTCGGGATTTTCGATCTGTTTATCTTTGATAGTATTGTCTATTAAATCCTTGATGCTTGCGTTTATGTCCTCGTCGCTTGCATTTACGACTTTTGCATTTACGACTTTGAATTCTCCGGTATTAACACCCTCAGGCAGAACATAAGCTTCAAACCTGAAAACAGAGATATAGTTTTTATTGAAGGCCTCATTACCGACTTCACCGTGCTTCAGATAAGCACCGTCGGGGGCAATGCCAAGCTCTTCCATTCTTTTTTGGAGAAGCAGCTTAATGCTTTTAATATCATCCTCACTCCGAACAAAGTGAATCTGCTTTATTCCGCGGCACCACGCATTTATAACAGCATTAATATCATCATAGCTGAGAGGCTTATCCCAGATATGAAGATGCGAATAATCACCCTCAGCGGCACTGAGGTTGTCGTATCCGGGCTCTAAAATTCTGCGGCAGTTTTCATACTGTGTGCCTGTGAGGTCTGCCTTATCAAACAGACGCTTCAGCCTGTCAGCGAGCTTGGGGTCTGCAAGGTCTTCCTTAAAAAGCGGCATAACACCATTCTCATAGCAGTGCTGATAAAGATTGTAATCTGTACTGTTCGGCTTTGCCATTTTGTGCTCTTTACCTATATTCGGGAATGCGCATACACACCTGATATGATCGTCTATATCTTTATCGGTGAAAAACACATTATCTTTAAGGATTTCGGAGAGGACTTTTTTATATCTTTCGGTCTGCTTTGCGGGATTGCCATGCTGTCCTCCGCAGTGAAATTTATTTTTATTATATGTTATTTTTCCGCCCCAGCCCTTGACTTCAAAAATTATAAAGCCGTAACCCTTAACGAGCATAAGGAAATCACATACATCCGAGTCATCATTGGAAAACTCGGGATAGTACACAAATTCCGAAGAGGGGAGCCCGGCAAAGCTTTTGATTACTTTATCTTCTCCGTCATTCGGCTTAAAATCGTCTTTCTTCTTTTCTATGCTTTTTATGCAGTCTTTTACTGTAAGATTAGATTTTCCTTTGGAATTGACTTTGTTCAAAAGATTATCAAGCAGATTTTTCAGAACGCCTTTAAAACCGAGTTTATCAGAATTCTCTTTGAATTTATCAAAATCCTCTTTGAAATAATAATAGTCTGTAAGCTTATTGATCGGATTGATAAGATTTGCGTCACTGGACATATTCGGGAAAAATACAGCCGAGGTGATGAATGGCTTATTTCCTTTAAGATTGTGCAGCCATGTGTTTCTTCTTGCGGAACAGATTCTTGCAGCATTGAAATCGTCGCTTGCTGTTACAGCACCCTCTGTACGTCCCGATACGAGAATATTCACAATCATAGCTGCATGGTCGGGGTCAGAGGTTTCGGTTACAAACAGGGTGTGAAAAGGCTCTATATAGCGGTATTCTGCTATTTTGTATTTATTGTTTTTATAAGAGCAGTTGACGAGATTTTTGAAATCATCTATGCTTTCTATAATCTGTGTTCCGAGCTCGGTTATAGTTTTAATTAATTTTGCCACGATATTATCCTCCCTGTAATCATATTAAACATTTAAATTCAATTAAACATTTAAATTATACCAAATGTCAAAAATTGTGTCAATAGATAATGTCGAAAATATCAGAAAATAATCCCCTGCTCATATAAGCAGGGGATTCGGAAAATACGTATTTCAGTCTTATACCATAAGTCCGCAGACCAGATTTGCAAACTCCACAGGGTCTTCAACGGACATTCCCTCAATAAGGAGCGCCTGCGAGTAAAGCAGCTTCGTATAATCGGTAAGCTTGTCCTTGTCGCTTGCGAAAAGGTCTTTGAGCTTTGCAAAGATCGGGTGATCGGGGTTTATCTCCAGTGCCTTTTCAGCCTTGACCTTGTTGCCCTCGTTCTGCGGCATAGCGTTCAGAACCTTTTCCATCTCAATTGTGATAGCGCCGTCAGAGGACAGGCATACAGGGTGTGATTTCAGCTTGCTTGACAGACGTACTGTCTTTACCTTGCCGTCAAGAGCCTTCTGCATAAACTCGAACATATCCTTGTTTTCTTCATCGAGCTTCTTTGCGGCTTCCTTCTCTTCCTCGGTGTCAAGGTCAAGGTCGGCATCGCTTATTGACTTGAATGCCTTGCCGTCATAGTTCATCATTACCTTAACGGCGAACTCATCAACATCGGCTGTGAGGTAGAGCACCTCAAGTCCTTTGTCCTTGAACTTCTCTATCTGAGGAAGCTTCTCTATCCTCTCGGCGCTTTCGCCGCAGGCATAGTAGATATCCTTCTGGTCTTCCTTCATTCTTGAAACGTATTCGGCGAGGGTTACGTTCTTGCCCTCAAATGAGGATTTGAACATAAGCAGGTCTTTAAGTGTTTCGTTAGCAGCGCCGTAGGACTGGTAGATACCGAACTTGAACTGCAGCCCGAACACATCATAGAACTTCTCATACTTCTCACGGTCATTCTTGAGCATTTTTGTAAGCTCGTTCTTGATAGACTTCTCTAAGTTCTTAGCGATGATCTTGAGCTGTCTGTCATGCTGTAAAAGCTCACGGGAGATGTTCAGCGACAGGTCCTCTGAGTCAACTACACCCTTTACAAAGCTGAACCAGTCGGGGAGAAGGTCGGCGCACTTCTCCATTATCATAACTCCGCTTGAGTAAAGCTGCAGACCCTTCTCGTAATCCTTGGAGTAGTAGTCGAATGGCGCTCTCGCAGGAATGTAGAGCAGAGCGTCGTATGTGGCAACGCCCTCGTTCTTTGAGTGGATATGTGTAATAGGGGGCTCATAGTCCATGAACTTCTCCATGTAGAAGTTGTTGTAATCCTCATCTGTGAGCTCGTTTTTGTTCTTCTTCCATACAGGGGTCATGCTGTTGAGGGTTTCAACCTCATGAGTTACGGTAGGCTCCTTGTCAGCGTCCTCGTAATGGGTCTTTTCTACCTCCATTCTGATAGGAAAGCGGATATAATCGGAGTACTTCTTTACAAGCGACTGAAGCTGATACTGGTCAAGGTACTCAGAGTACTTGTCATCATCGGTATCGTCCTTCATTGTAAGGGTGATAGTTGTGCCGACACCGTCCGGCTTTTCGGTCTCCTCGATAGTGTAGCCGTCAACACCGTTTGACTGCCACTTGTAAGCCTTGTCCGAGCCGTAAGCCTTGGTTATAACCGTGACCTCCTTAGCTACCATAAAGGTAGAGTAGAAGCCTACACCGAACTGACCTATAATATCAACATCATCGCCGAGCTCATTATCCTTCTTGAAAGCAAACGAACCCGAGTTTGCAATCGTTCCGAGGTTGTTTTCAAGCTCGTCCTCGGTCATGCCTATACCGTTATCCGAAATGGTGAGAGTTCTTTTCTCCTTATCGGCTTCAAGCTTTATCTCAAAATCCGACTTGTTCATACCAACCGATGTATCGGTCAGGGA
The DNA here is from genome assembly GCA_002391065.1 of Ruminococcus sp. UBA4385. The sequence continues at coordinate 12,016 of DGRP01000136.1, forward strand.
CTTGAAATACAGCTTGTCAATTGCATCGCTTGCATTGGAGATGATCTCTCTGAGGAAGATCTCCTTATGTGTGTAGATCGAATTGATCATCATATCAAGCAGTCTTTTTGATTCCGCTTTGAATTCCTTTGTTTCGGGCATTTTAATCAACCTTTCCTTTATATATAGTATATTATTGAAAACAACGTTTTAGCACTCTGGTTCTTTGAGTGCTAAATATATTATAACTCATAGAATTTGAAATGCAATAGGCATAACAAATTGTTTACCTTTAGTTCACAATTTTGCTCAACTTGCGACTGTTCTGCCTTGCAATTATCACATAAGGTATGTTATACTAGATAAGTCATCAAAAGGAGAGGGTGAGAACATGAACCTGTCGGTAAGACCTCTGACACCTGAGCAGAAGGAAGAAAAAAACAATATTGCACTTGACTGCTACAAGCTGGGCTTTCTGCTTTTGCTGTATCAGCTTCTTACTTATGGACTGAGGTATGTGTTCTACCTTGCGGCATATTGGGTCTGTGAGGGCGGCTTTACTCTGAATGTGAATACAGCGATAAATTATCTTGCGAACAATCAGGATATCGTTCAGTCAACGGCTTTTAAAATGTCGGGAAATATCAGTATAACCTGCGTAAGTCTGGCAATAATAATGGTGGGTATGCACGCTATGTTCAGAGGACAGCTCGGAAGCTGGCTGAAGCCCGACAGGAAGAAAGTATCCGCAGGAGTTCTATGGTCAACACCTGATCATGTGGTAAATCTTCTTGCTACTATGCTTGTAAACTATCTGGTGATAATCCTCGGAAACAGCGGTATAAGCGTTCCCGATGCGGACTTTACAATAAAACAGCCCTCGGCGGCAGCGATAATTTTACAGGCTGCATATACGATTCTTGCAGCGCCTCTGATAGAGGAAATACTCTACCGAGGAATGATACTGAGCGTTCTCTCAAAGTACGGGAAGAGCCCTGCGATACTGCTTTCGGCGCTTTGCTTCGGATTGATGCACGGGAATATTCCGCAGGCGGCAGGAGCGTTTATTTCGGGACTTCTCTATGCGATAGTCGCAGTTGAAAGCGGCTCGATAGTGCCTTCTATAATCATGCACTCGTTCAACAATCTCATGGCAGAGCTGACCGATCTTACTGCCGCAATGGGGATAGACAATAACGGCACTATTGTCACCTGTATAATAGTTGTGGTCGGATTTATAGGGCTGCTGGTGGGCTTTTTGAATATTGAGAAGCTGAAATTCAAGGAAGAAGCGCACAGCCTGTCGGTAAAGCAGGTGCGCCAGACCGTTTTCTCAAATCTTATGATAATAATCTGTCTGCTGTGGTACTCGTACAGCATTATTTCGGGACTTATCGGGGCTAACAGCTGAGATTTCCGGGGATTTTTTTGAGGCTAACAAACAGTTTTCAAAGCGTTAAGAAAAAAATTGAATTTTTTTCAAAAAAAGGCTTGACAAATGGAAACTGTTGTGATATAATAGACAAGCTGACCCGATAGAGGGCAGCAAAAAAACCTGCATCTTGAAAACCGAACAAT
>DGRP01000092.1 GCA_002391065.1 Ruminococcus sp. UBA4385
ATTATAAGTAATTATATAAATATTTGATGAACATTCTGTTAACAGCGAAATATGCATATTTTCAGATATTTTTTTAAATACAGTCTTGACATTTACCAGTACTTATGCTATAATATATATAACAAATCAGGAGGTGCGGATATAGCCGTTATGGATAACAATAAGCTTTACGAGGTCACCTGCAGTATATGCGGGAGAAAATATCTGAGCAGAAGAAACAGAGACGGTCACTGTGAGCTCTGCAATAAAAGTGCTACAGAAAGAGCAAAGGAATCAAAGAAAAAGAATTATGACAGGATAATGATCTATGTTGAAAAGGGCAAAAGGAATTATATCAAGTCAATGGCGGATTTTGCAGGTATGTCTGTGAATGAGTACATCAATGCTGCGCTGGATAAGCAGCTGAGCAAGACGTTCAAGGCATTCAGGAAGGCTGCGGCGCCCGAGGGGAATAAGGGCTTCTTTTTCTTTGTTGACAAGTTTGATGAAAACGGCAAGCCCGATTTCAATTCTTTGTTTATTCCCGATCAGGATGAGAACGACGATGACGGCAGCAGTAACTAATTAAGGCAATACCGCTTATGCGTTTATATAGATAAACTCCCGCAAGCTGTGCTCACGGGAGTTGTACAACATATTTTTTTACAGAGGGAGATCCTTCTTCGAGAATACAAGCCTGCCTGCGGTAAATGCCGCAAGGGCTATACCTATGGGGAAGATCAGCTTTGTGATCCAGTCATTGTTTGCTGTGAGGACCGACTGATAATCATAGAAGCTGCATACGGTCAGGTACTTGAACTTATCAAGGCCGTCAACACCGAGGCTTCCGAACATTGCAAGCATATTTGCGAGTATTGAAACGCCGATGAAGGTACCGCTGAGACCGATTGAATACTTGGTGGAGTTGAACACTCCCGAGAACATGAAGCATACCGCTGCGAGTGCTATGCAGACCATAAGTGCCGAGAGGTTTACCTGAATTATCATCTTTGAGGTCAGGCTGCCTGATAGATTTCGGAAGCCGAGCTCGGCAAGGCTTATGGGCTTGGCGCTGTTCGTGATAAGGTGGGCGGTTGTCAGGACTGCAAACATCACTATCAGTGAGTTTACCAAGTAGAACGCCTGCGTGAAGGTGACTGAGGCTCGTTTTGTCGGGGTTGAGAGAACGTATGCCATTGAGCCACGGTCTACCTGAGAGGCAAGAAGCTTGTTTGCGGTAACTAAAACATAGATGCCCGGAAGGATAGTTGTCATCATTCCGTAGAAGATCGTAAAGAGCAGCGGGCGGGTCATTTCAAGCATTGAGAACTGAATACATAAAAGAGTCATTACTCCTGTCATGCTGCCCCACATGACAGCGTTTGATCTTGCAGATTGTTTGAGAAGCGGTAAACTAAGCACTTTCTTTTCCTCCCTTTTCAAGTATGTCTGAATAATAATAGTTTTCAAGTGAGAACGGTCTTGCTCTCATATATCTGAGGTCATATCGTGATGCCTCGGAGAGCAGGTTTTCAAGTCCGTTATTTTGTACAGTTACATCTATATGAAAATACTTCTCATTAATGTGAATCACATTGAGCGAGGTATCATTGAAAAAAGTTTCAAAGTCATCGGAGGTCCTGAAGCCTAAGCGGTAGATCATCTGACCTTCCTTGATGAGAAGCTGCCTGTCAACGAGGTCGAGCTGTCTGCCGCTGTCAATAAAAAGAACTCTGTCAGCGGTATCGTCCAGCTCCTTAAAAATATGGCTTGACATAAGGATTGTTGCTCCCCTCTTTTTCTCCGAGAGGATAAGCTCTATCAGGGTGTCTCTCATCAGCGGGTCAAGACCTGTGCTGGGCTCATCTAAAAGCAGGATATCTGGGTGCGACATGAATGCCGCAACAAGAGCTGTTTTCTGCTTCATGCCCTTGCTCATACGCTTGAGTGGCGCATCTGTATCAAGCTTGAACATATCGGCAAGCCTGCCGATGTACTCTCTGTCCTTTATTCCGAGAAACTGAGCCTGAATTTTCAGGAAGCTGGTTCCCGAGCCCACATCGGGGAAGTCGATCTCCCCGGGGACATAGCCTATGTGCTTCATTATCCTGCCTGCTTCCTTGCGGCAGTCCATTCCCATAATGGTGCATGAGCCGCTGTCAGGTCTGAGAAAGCCCATCAGGTGACGGAGCGTTGTAGTCTTTCCGCTGCCGTTTGTTCCGACCAGCCCGAAAACCTCGCCCTCTCTGACCGAGAAATCAAAGCCGAAGATACCTCTTCCCTCTCCGTAATCCTTAGTCATGCTGCTGACTGAAATTATATCACGCATAGCTTACACCTCCGAAGGTCTTATCGTTTTTGTAGAACTTCATAAAGTACTCTTCAAGCGTTACCGAATGCTCTCTGAATGACTTCAGCCTGAAGCGTTTTACTGTACTCAGGAACTTGTTTATGTCCTTGTCATCGACTACTACCGAGCAGCTGAGGCTCTTTCTGTCACGGAGCTTAAAATCCAGGTCTGACTTGCCGAACTCAGCGAAGTCACGCTCGTTATCGAAGCTTACTGTCATTATGTTGTGAAGTCCGTGACGTATTTCAGATGCATCAACTGTGGAAACAAGTCTTCCGTCCTTGATTATTGCTATCCTGTCGCAGAGGGCTTCGACCTCACTGAAAATGTGGCTTGAAAGAAGTATCGTTTTGCCCTTTTGCTTCTGCTCTCTGATGAAGTCTATGAAGACATCCTGCATTATCGGGTCAAGACCGCTTGTCGGCTCATCGAGAAGCAATATATCAGGATCGCTCATGAAGGCCGCTGCTACAGCGAGCTTTCTTTTTTCGCCTATGCTCATTCGCTTCACGCTGCCCGAAGGGTCAAGCTCAAAGCGTCTGAGAAGGTCCTGAGTAAGTTTATCGTCTTTTACATCTTTCATATCCTTCATCATTTTAAGGAACTGCCGGCCGTTAAGTCCGTCGGGTAGTGCGACCTCTCCCGGGAGGTAGCCGACCTTCTGCATAATTTTTGCACTGTTCTGTGTGCAGTCAAGGCCGTCTATGCTGACGCTTCCCTTCTGCGGCTTTGAGAAGCCCATAAGGTGACGCATCGTTGTGGATTTGCCTGCACCGTTCGGTCCGAGGAAGCCTAGTGTTTCGCCCTTGTCAACATTCATGGCAACATCGAAAACGCCTCTTCCGTGTCCGTAATCGTGAGTCAGATCGTTTACATTTATCATAAGATCATCTCCGTCTCGTTTAGTATGTCTGTATTATAACGGGTGATTGTTTGCGAGTTGTTTTAAAAATGTTTGAGAAATGTTAAAAAGCCCCGTCTGTACAAAAAAGTACAAACGGGGCTTTAGGCAACACCGCACGACCTCTG
>DGRP01000163.1 GCA_002391065.1 Ruminococcus sp. UBA4385
ACCCTTGCCGAAAGCCCGACAGCTTGTGTAATAATAATATGCAGGAGGGCAGAGAGATACATTGATGTACATCTTATACATATTATTCAGCTTACCATATGGCTTTTGGCCAGAACCAAGTAATGTGATTACTGTACCAGAAGATTCTGTATTACCAACTTTAAACCCTGTTTTAGAACCGACAGACGAAAACAAGGTATTGTTCCTATATATTTTCCATTCGACAGCGGTTTGTGTAGATGAAATATCGGTGGGTTTATTCTTTACGCTTGCAGTCCAATAGAAACGTGTGCTGTCATATATTGAAGTATTGACAGCGTGTAACGAGGAAAAACTGTCACCATATGTACCGGGATGTTCAACTTCAATTCTTTCGGTTACAGGGGTGATTGAGGATGCATAAACTGTTAAAGCTGACATCATACAGATAATAAAAGCTGATACTATGCCGCTAACAGTAAGCTTCTTTGATATCTTTTTCATGAGATATACCTCCATTTAATTTTAGCATGACACGAATAAAATGTCAATGCTCTCTTCCCTGACCGAAGTCAGTAATCGAATGAAGAAGCACCATATAACCCTTGGTCACACACTTGACGATAGTCAAGTGTGTGTAGTACTACACACAAAAAAATGTCATTCAGTATGTAATACTACCTATATTCGTCAAGAGTTAATAAGCACATATTAAAATACTTTTCTTAATGCAACGGCATCAAACCTCCATTCCGCCAAAATGCTGTCTCAGATCAGGTCGTCTTTGTTGTGCTGTAGCTATACACTGTCTCGTAATTTGTCCCCGCATAAACTTTAAATTCGGACTTCACACGATAAGTGTTGCCGGAATAAACAGTCTTGCTATTTGTGAATTGACAGGAATAGTCATAATAAGTATGACTCCACGATGAACTCGTTCTCCACTGATTTCCATCGCAAAGATCAAGCTGTCACCGACTACATTGCAGTTTTACAAGCGTGTGATCGACACCCATATCCTGCCCAAGCTGGGCAGAAAAAGGATGCAGGACATCCGCCCGATGCACGTTCAGGAGTTCATCTCATACCTTGCAAATATCGATTCGCATAACGGCAGGGGGAAAATATCGTCAAGCACAGCAAGGCGATATCTTACTGTTCTCCAGTCAATTTTCAAGCAAGCCTACAAGCTAGAGATAATCACAACAAATCCTGCCAAAGCGGAGAAGCTGACACTACCCCGTGAGGTTCAGCCGAAGATAGACATCTTCTCAAAAGCCGAGGCAGCGGAGATGTTAAAATGCTTGGAAAGCGAGCCACTGGCATTTCAAACGCTGGTGCAGCTTGCGATAATAACAGGCGCTCGCCGTGGAGAATAAAGGACAAAAAATAGCATAACAAAATTAAAGCGTAGGTGCGGCAAAGGTCGCATCTACGCTGTTTACATAGTGTGGGCGAAAAATAGTTAGTCGCCTAATATCTCCCTCAGTATCTCCCTTGAGGGCAAAAATGGCAGAAAACAAAAAAGCCCGCAAACGCTGAAACAGCGTATCTGCGAGCTTTCGTGCTGGTCGGAGTGACGGGACTTGAACCCACGGCCCCTACGTCCCGAAGATTGAAAAGAAGCTGTTGTGATATGCGGTCATCGCCTGTTTTGCGCAGTTTGGTGCGATTTTGCTATGGCAATATATAGCCTTTTCAGGCGGTTTTTTGTGGTGTTATCTCCCTGGTATCTCCCTAAGAGATCGTGGATAGATAAAATTTTTTGACCCTGCAAGTTGATTAAGCATCCGATTTTCCGCCAAGTGCGATTCTGATCTGCTCCTCTGTAAAGCCGTTTCTACGCATTGTATCTGCAATAAGTTTCCGTTCTTCAGAGCGTCCTTCCTCTTTACCCTCTCGCCTTGCGCTGCCGAGGGCGGAGGCTTCGTCGTGCAATCTCTTCTCGCGGTAATATGCTTCCTGCCTGATCTTTTCATCAGCGCTCATTTCGCGGAGCATAACTATTGTCTGCTGTACTTCAGGTATTGTTGTTTTCTGCTGGATAGCCATAAGATCACCCTCCGTTTCTGCGTTGATCAGATTAAGCCAATCCTCTACACGTTTGTTTTTCTTGTATTTGTTGATCTTCAAAAGCTCAAAGAAATGAATAGCAAACTTGTCTGTCAGCACTTCATTACGTTCATTCTCTTTGATCTTGAACAGTGAATGATAATCCTTGCAATCGAAAAGGTCAAAGTTGATTATGTTTATACAGATAGTCTGTTTCAGGTCGCCGTAAACATCGCCGACCTTTAGCTCCTCGCTGTAAAGCTTCGACCAATAGAACAGTGTGCGCTCCTTGAAATCGTCCTCGCGGTTGACCTGCATTTCGACATTGACGATCCTGCCGTCAACATTGAGTTTCAAATCAAGACGGCTGAATTTCTGTTCTAAAAATTCAGGGGTAAGCTCAACATTGTTGATAATGATACTCTGAATACTCTTGCGTGGGATATCAAGCATATCGGAAATAAAAGCAGCGATTATATCTTGATTCTGCTCATTGCCGAAAACTCTCTTGAAGATCACATCGAGCTTGAGCTTAACAATGCGTTCATCCTTGTTCATTTTGGTCACGCCCTTTCTCAAGTATATTATACCATATCCGAGAAGAAATATCAAGCACAGATATCAGAAAATCCAATTTTTTTGTTGCAAAAAAAGAGCAAAAAAGAGATAGGTTAGGTGATTGATACTGAATGACTGACAAGAATAATAGAATAGGTTATTATCCGACCTTCTCCAGCACACCCTTATCCATCTCATGCACCGTATCACACAACACCGAAATATCCTCAGCCGAGTGTGAGCAGATCAGGATAGTCTTGCCCTGCTTCTTGTAGCTGAGCAGATACTCACGCATCTCCTTTACACCGTCTTTGTCAAGCCCATTGAACGGCTCGTCAAGTATCAATATCTTCGGGTTTTCCATTATAGCCTGTGCCAAACCTAAGCGCTGGCGCATACCCAGGCTGTACTTTCTAACGTGCCTTTTCAGCTTCGGGTCAAGCCCGACCTGTTCCATTGATTTAAGTATCTCTTCTTTACCGATCTTGTTATTCAGGCCTGCAAGGAGTTTCAGATTTTTATAGCCGCTGTAATACGGGATAAAGCCTGGCGTTTCGATAATGATGCCCATATCCTTTGGAAAATCAACATCTTTTCCGACACGCTTGCCGTCAACGGTGATCTCACCCGAGGTCGGCTTCACAAACCCGCAGATGCATTTCATAAGCATGGTTTTTCCGGAGCCGTTTCTGCCGATAAGTCCGTGGATAAGTCCTTCCTCAAAGGACACGTTTATATCCTTTAAAATCTGCGTTTTTGTCAACACAAGATTCACGTTTTTCACATCAATAATATTGCTCATAGCCGCCCCTCCTTAAATGCTTATCTCGGACACATTGTCGTAGTTGAATTTCTTGATTGCCACACCGCAGAAGATCAGCAAGGCAGCAATGAACGTCACAAGATAGATTATTGAAAAGGTCATCGTCACAACAGGCTGTCTGAAATACTTTGTAAAGTGCAGCCATACGATAGAATTTGCCATTGGCATTGTCCACATAAGGCTTGTCTTGATAGAGCAGAACGCCGTTCCAAGCGAGATGACTGCACCGCAGAGCACAAAGCCTGCGGTCTTCTTTTTGATGAGTGAGAAGGATAAAAGTAATAGTCCGAGTATCAGCAGATATGCGAAAACGAGCAGATAGCTCTCCACTGCCGCACCTAAGATAGTAAGCTGATTATAGAGATTTTCTGGCAGGAGTGTTACTCCGTAGTTGCCTGATTTTTCGGGAAAGCGGCGCACGAAATCGGTTGCAACAAGGCTCCATTCGTTGCTGATAAAGCCTCTTGTTATCATTGGAACAGTCGCTCCTACAAAGATCACAAACAGGTAAGACACCGCCATCATCACCAGCTTGATAACTTGTCCAATAAGCCAGTTGATGCGCCCGACACGTATGATATAGAACACTGTGTTCGTGTCTATCTTTGGAAAATCAGCGATGAGCGTTAGAAAAACAAGCGGGATGATAAGTAAGATCGTTCCCGAATTTGAGACAGCGATAAACGGTTCAAATACGTTCAGAGGTTCATTCATAAGCTCTGAATTTTGCAGCAGAGGCTCGATAGCAAAGTTGTAAATGAATATCAAAAGCACTCCGAGGATTATCATCCGGGCATCGAGTATCCATTTGATATATTCCGTTCTGGCGCAGGAAAAGCATTGGCGTAAATTCAGATTTTTCATAATTATGCCCCCTTATCCTGCCGCAGATTCATAATTAGCGTAAAGCCTATGATCGTTAGCAACAGCAAGCCACCATTGAAAAAGACGAGCCGTTGTGCGTGACCGTCCCATTGCTCGATGCGGACAAGACCTGTTACAGCAGAGGGCATAAAATCCTGTGCTATGACAGAAAGCTCACGCTGTGATTCAGTCGCCTCGGGGCTCCA
>DGRP01000159.1 GCA_002391065.1 Ruminococcus sp. UBA4385
GGTTGTACCGCCAACTTGCACTGAAAAGGGTTACACAGTGCATACTTGCTCAGTCTGCAAAGACGAGTATACTGATACTTACACTAAGGTGCTCGGGCACAAATACGTTGACACAGTTATCGCTCCAACCACAACCGAGCAAGGCTACACACATCACAAGTGCACGCTCTGCGGTGACGAGTACGATGATAGCTTTGTTGACCCAATCCAGGAAGAGCCTATAACTTTTGATATTATTCTCAATGCAAATGATAAGGCAATGTCCTCCGAGAACGTCAACATAAGCATTAACGGCGAAGAAGCTTCGACCTCCGAGAACGGCTCGGCTGAGCTTAGCCTTGCTGACGGCATTCACGAGATCACATTCTCAGCACACGGCTTTGTACCTCGCACCTACACAGTAGAGGTCAAGGACGGAAAGCTCACCGAGGAACTGACACCTGAGCTTAATCTCATCGGAGATGCAGACGGCGACGGAGCAGTAAACACTCTTGATATAGTAAGAATTAAGCGCCACCTTATCAAGGTTGAGCTCCTCACAGGCTATGCCCTTGATTGTGCAAATGCTGATGGTGCTGACAATGTAAACACGCTTGACATAGTTCGTATAAAGCGTCACCTTATAAATGTCGAGAAGCTGTGGTGAACTGAATAAAACACAGTGTGTTTGAGATGATATTCTTTCAAAGAGGGCGGTCACGGAACCGCCCTCTTCTTATATACACGTGTAATCATAACGGTAAAGCAGGGGATTACCTCAATTATTTATATATGGTTATCCCTCTGACACACCACACTCAAAATCACTGCACAAGCGCCGCCAAAAGCCTTAAATAGGCACTGTTCCCAAGCCGGCGGCGGTTGAATTTGTAGCAGTATTCCGCAGCATACAACGATGTGTGGATTTTTTCGTTACCGTGATAGGTGCCTGTGATTATCGCCTTGAAGTTTGAAATGACCTTGTGCGTCCAGCTCAGCTGACCGTTTTCCGGATCGTAAGTCTCAAAAACGTGAAAATATTTCTGTGCCAGCGGTTTCTTGTAGCTCTTGGCGTTGTCGCTCTCGATCTTCGAGCCCTCGTGAATATTATCTCGGGCAAATTTACCCACCGTAATACCCTTTAAATTCGGCACATCGCTCATTTTAAGGTACTTGGGATTTCCTGCTGCGTTCTTCGATAAAGCCACGATTATCTTGACTTTTTCAGTCCCCCTGCCACGCTTTTTGCCGCGGGTCGGAGCGCCGAGATATGTGTCATCAAGCTCAACGATACCATCCAGCAAATAGCGTTCTTCACGACATTTCATAGCTTTTCTGATGCGGTGCAGAACGTACCAGGCAGTCTTGTAGGTCATTCCAAAAGTCCTCATCAGTGTGACAGCTGAAACACTGCATTTGTTGCTCATAACGAGGAATGCGGTGATTATCCACAGCCTCAGCGGAATATGTGTTCTGTGCATAAAAGTTCCGTTTGTGGCTGAAATGTCGGCTTTGCAGGACTTGCAGCGCAGCAGATGGCGAGTACTGATCTTACGGAACTCCGAACCGCCACAAAACGGACAGGCAAAGCCTTTTTCAAAGCGGACATCAAGCAGAAAATTCTTGCAAAAGCCCTCATCTGCGAACTTTGAATATATCCCATCAAGTGTGATCTCAGGTTTCGAAAATCTTTTTGACATAGCGACAGCTCCTTTCGGTTCTGTCACTATTATACCATATATTTGCAAATCAGCAGTCCGTTTTATCGAACAGTATTGTAAATTATTTGTGGTGTGTCAGGGGGATAACAAAATAAAGATTTAATTGGGGAATCGTTTTGAAACTATTGATCATAGGTTCTAATACACACAAAGAAAAACTGAATAAAGGCGCTGAAATGATAATATCAGCATAGAGTAAAAGACCTGACTGTGCAATTGTAAGTACAGTCAGGTATTTTTATGTCCCAAAATATACGGAATATGATTTTTCTTTTGAAATTGGCAGCAGGGGGAAAGTGTTGATTTTACGGACTTTTCAGAAAGTTGGTTTTTGGTGGGTGGTCAACTTTCTATACTTGCTTCCAAGGTTGATATTTATCAAATATTTTATTATAATTTCAAAGCATTTCCGCAAAAACCAAATTATCTGCTGCTCCGGATAGATATTCTGAAATGATGATAGATATTTCAGCTTTTCTCATAATTGTTCCTTCCCCGAATGTATAGATTTTATCCCTGAATGTCACTTAATAGCTTTCCTTCTCCTTGATTTTCTCCCCCACATTTAGTATAATACTAATTACGCTACAGTTCTCGTTTACAAATAGTTTACATATAAAAATGAAAGTATTTGCCCTTTTGACTTGACTGTATATTGTGAAACGTTTCAACAGGCGAGGTCTTGATATGAATGATAATGAACTGCTTATACTGCTGAAAAATGACCCTGAGCGAGGGCTTGCTATGGCTGTCGGACAGTATGCTGCTTTTGTGTACAAGATAGCTCATTCAAAGCTTGGTGATGTCTGCTCAAAGGAAGATATTGAGGAAGCAGTAATCGATGTTTTCTACACCTTTTTTACTTACACTCAAAGCAGCGATCACAAGATAAAATCGGTGCGTGCGGTACTGTCGGTCATTGCTAAACGGCATTGTATAAATGTGTTCCACAAGCACAGCAAACTTCCCGAGTCGGTGGACTTTGACGAGCTTGAAAACCTCATAGGTGAAGATGAGAACACGGATACAGAGCTTATAAATGCCATAAAGCAGCTTGGCGAGCCTGACAGCTCGATATTTGTACGCAAGTATTACTTTGGTCAGAAAAATACCGATATAGCAAAAGATCTTGGCATGAATATCAACACACTCAACACAAGATTATCCCGGGGACTAAAAAAACTCAGAAGAATACTGGAGGAGGGTCTGTAATGGAAGAAAGGTTAAATGCTTTGGAGAACGATCTCTCCATGACAGCGGCTGATATGTTCGCAGACGAGCTTGCAGAAATAGATGACCAGACAGAGATCGGTGACGAACCCAAGCAGCGTATTCTCTCCTCCGTCATGAGAAAGGCGGGATTTGAAATGAAAGAAAAACGGACAAAGAAAAGAACCATATCCATTGCGGTTATTGCTGCCGCTGCTGCCTGCTTGTGCGGATTTACTGCCTTTGCAGTTTATCAGTACAATTACGGAAATGCCTTCAAATCAAAACTGGCTGATAACGGCAAGACTGTTACAGGTAATGTTCATGAGCTTGAAAGTACAACTCAGCCGTTCAATGGTGTCATACTGGAAAACACCTTCACAGACATCAACTTTACCGTTGAGGGAGTTGTATCTGATGTCGGAAGAGACTATGCACTTGTAACTGCAAGAAAAACTGATGGAACACCGTTCGCAGAGAGTGATGAGGAGAGGTTTGAAGCCGGTCTGCAAATGTGTATACCTTGCAACACTGACTATTTTAACGGCAAAGAAATAAATGATACATCGGAGCTTTACTGGGGTTATCAGTCAGTAAACTGTGAGCTGAACGATGACGGCTCACTCAGCATAACGATGAGTAATGACTGGAAGATCGGTGACGAGGAATATGATGTTATTCTTGGCTTCGGGGACCTTTTCTCCTGTCAGTACAGCGAAGAAAAAGACGATGTATATACCGACTATCTGAACAGCCTTGCAGGACTTAACGGTCTGAGCGTTTATAACGGTGGGGAAACCGCCAAAGAGTATGAGCAAAAGCTCGCTGCACACAAGCAGCTTTGCCACGATCTCGCTGACGATTATTATGAAGGCAGTTTTATAATCAAGGCGCATATTTCCGACAATGACTTTATCATAACGCCCGAGGAAAATGCTTACGGACAGAAAGTCGTGCTTTCCGGAATGACCTGCACAATAAGCGGTGACGGCGAAAGTTTTCTTGAGCTTGCAGGAGCAGCACCAGATAATGACGGCACAGGGAAGGCTGATATTACTCTTAAATTCGATAACGGAGAAGAATATACAGAGACTTGCTTATTCACGATCACAGAGCACAGCTATATGGTTGAAGACGGAACAGTACATGACCCAGACTGTGATAGCTCAACAGTTTGGATATATTCAAATCTCAGCAGATTTACCGATCCGTGTAAAGTAAATGAGATCATGATAAACGGAAAGACTCTTTGGAAGAAATAGGTTTGATTCGGCGTGCCTTCGGGTACGCCGTTTTTGTAAATTCGCCCGACAGTTGAAAATCACTCTCGTATAAAGTTATTGACCGTAGTACCGTAAAATGGTATAATAATATAAAAATAAGCCCGAGGTGATA
>DGRP01000171.1 GCA_002391065.1 Ruminococcus sp. UBA4385
ACGTCGGGGGTAACAGTACCGGCCTTGGGGTTCGGCATAAGTCCGCGGGGTCCGAGGATCTTACCGAGACGGCCTACAACGCCCATCATGTCAGGCGATGCAACAACAACGTCAAAATCCATCCAGTTTTCCTTGGTGATCTTCTCAACGAGGTCCATGCCGCCAACATACTCAGCGCCGGCAGCCTTTGCAGCCTCATACTTGTCTTCCTTGCAGAATACGAGAACTCTTACGCTCTTACCGGTACCGTTGGGAAGAACAACAGCGCCTCTTACCTGCTGGTCGGCGTGACGGGAGTCAACACCCAGGCGGATATGAGCCTCGATAGTCTCGTCAAACTTTGCCTTTGCGCCCTTAGCGGCCATATCGAGGGCCTCGGGAGCATCATAAAACTTAGCTCTGTCAACTGCCTTAGCGGAGTCAACATACTTCTTTCCGTGTTTCATAGTCCGTGTCCCTCCTTTAGTCTACCACAGTAACGCCCATAGAGCGGCAGGTACCTGCGATCATGCTCATTGCAGCCTCAACGCTTGCAGCGTTAAGGTCGGGCATCTTCTGCTCTGCGATCTTCTGAACCTGCTCCTTGGTGATAGTAGCCACCTTGGTCTTGTTAGGAGTACCGGAGCCGGACTCGATCTTGCAGGCCTTCTTGATAAGAACTGCTGCAGGAGGAGTCTTGGTGATGAATGTGAACGAACGGTCAGCATAAACTGTGATAACAACAGGGATGATAAGACCGATATCGTTCTTTGTTCTTTCGTTGAAATCCTTAGTGAATGCCATGATGTTTACGCCGTGCTGTCCGAGTGCAGGACCAACAGGCGGTGCAGGAGTTGCCTTTCCTGCGGGGATCTGAAGCTTAATATAGCCTACTACTTTCTGTGCCATCTTGCGCACCTCCATAATTTGTGGTAAGGCGAGCCATCGGGGGCTCTCCCACTCTTTTTGAAGCGATGATGACCGGTGCTGAGCATTATTTCCAGCCCATACACCCGTATATCAACAAATGCTTCTGTCGTACTTTGCTTATTCCGCGGCCTTTACGTCGCTTGCGGGGATCTTGAGCGGTGTGGGTCTGCCAAGCATGGAAACGATGATCTCAACCTGTGCGTTTTCTTCATCAATGCTGGAAACCTCGCCCGAATATCCCTCGAACATACCTGAAACAACGTTCACCATGTCGCCGACAGCAACGTTTATCTTTACCTCTGCGGTCTTGATCTCGCCTGTCTCGATGCCGAGTGCTGCAACTTCCTTTTCGGAAAGCGGCACAGGCTTGGATGCAGGGCCGACAAAGCCCGTAACGCCTCTGGTGTTCCTTACGATATACCACGAGTCGTTCGTTACTATCATCTTGACAAGGACGTAGCTGGGGAACAGCTTTCTTTCTACTTCCTTCTTCTTGTCGTCCTTTTCCTCAACGCAAAGCTCGGTAGGGATCTTCACGTCGCAGATAAGGTCCTGAAGCTTACGGTTCTCAACAACCTTTTCGATATTCTCTTTTACCATATTCTCATAGCCGGAATATGTGTGTACAACATACCACTTTGCTTCTTCAGCCATAGTACATACCTCCGTCAAAAATGCTGTAAGACCGTATCTGCTGCTTTTACGAGCCTATGCTCAGCAGCGCCTTGATAACTGCTGCCAGACCTGTGTCGATAGCGAACAGGAAAAGTCCGGTAACACACATAACTGTCATTACTATGCCGGTGTTATTGACTACCTGTTTTCTGCCGGGCCATACGACCTTCTTCATCTCGCTTCTGAGATCTTTGAAGTATTTCTTGATACCGCCCTTTTTCTTTTCGGTCTTGGCAGGCTTGGACTTCGCGTTAGCCTTGGAGTCAGCCTCTTTTTTAGCCATAGTAACCTCCCGACTTACTTAGTCTCTTTGTGAAGAGTGTGCTTCTTGCAGAACTTGCAATACTTGTTCATTTCAAGTCTGTCAGGGTCATTCTTCTTGTTCTTCTTGGTGTTGTAGTTTCTCTGCTTGCACTCTGTGCAGGCGAGTGTGATCTTAACTCTCATTTCGGCACCTCCTGACGAAATTTATACCCCGCAAGAACACACGGGATACGTCTGCCTCCCTCTGACCTCCGCAAAGCGGAACTGAGGTAACTTATGATTTTCCGCACCCTCTCCCCGAGCCGTAAGCACCCGAAAAAAGAGCACAAAAAAATAGACCTCACAAAGAGGTATAGTAATTATAGCACACTCCGCCCCATTTGTCAAGTCCTGTCCGTGTTTTTTCCTTTTTTAACAGCCCCGACACAATTTCGGAGCGCTCTCTTTTATATAGTATACAAAACCCAAGCCGTTTTGTCAAGCTTTCGCTGCTTGTAAACGTTTGCAAAATATCTAAAAATCCCTTTTCATTTTTGAGACTTATGCATATTGCAAAAATGTATAATATATGTTAATATATTAATGTATGTATAAACAGGAGGTAAATATCATCTATGAGTGTTACTATAAAAGACGTAGCAAAAGAGGCAGGAGTTTCCGTTGCAACTGTATCAAGGGTCCTTAACGGAAGCTGCAATGTGTCCGATGAGTCTGCGCAGAGGGTAAATGATGCTGTTGAAAAGCTCAGATACTCTCCGAACTTCCTCGGCAGGAACCTGAGAAAGCGTGAAACCAACGTTATCCTGGTTATTATGCCGACCTCGGAGCATTCGCTTTATTCAAAGATAATCATGGGTATGCAGAAGTATGCCGAAAAGATCGGCTATGATATAATTTCCGCAGTTACGGGCTCGGCAAGCACAGTCGAGGCAAGGCAGATGACCATGCTTTTTAACCGCACTGTTGACGGAGTGGTGCTGCTCGGAACGCAGTATGATGCAGAGGAGCTCAACAAGCTTGCGCAGAACTATGATATAGCTCTCTGCTGCGAGGGTGTTGACGGTGCCAATGTGCTGACGGTCGCTGTTGACGATGAGCAGGGCGCTTACGATGCGGTAACTGCTCTGATAAGAAAGGGTCACAAGAGGATAGGCTTTGTCGGGATAGACAGCAAGACTGCGATCTCAGCTATTGACCGTGAGAACGGCTACAAGAGAGCCCTCGCAGAGCACGGTATCGCCGAGAGCGAGGAGCTTATCTACAGAGAAAACTACGAATATGACTGCGGCGGACGTGCTGCCGAGTACTTTGCAGGACTTGAAAACAGACCAACGGCAATTTTTGCAGTATCGGATCTGCTGGCTATATCGGTAATAAACAAGCTGCATGAATTGGGTATCGAAGCAGGACAGGACATAGGTGTTATCGGGTTTGACAACATTACCATGTGCGAGATGATGAGGCCTAAGATCTCTACAGTTGAGCAGCCCTGTGAGAAAATGGGAGAGCTGGTCATCACTAAGCTTATTGAGAATATTCACTCCGAGCATAAGGACACAAAGTATTACACTGTTAAGCACAGAGTAATACTCAGAGAGTCTACGGGAGACTGATAATAAAAATTATTAACAAAAACACAAGAGCAGGATTGTGAAAGGTCAACAAAAAGAGATACAAGTCGGAAAAAGGTATCGGCGGATTGTTGACATCGTTTACATTAAGTGATATACTTTGCTAGTGGAAATTATTTTTTCTTTTTTATTAAAAGGAGGTTATTATTATGAAAAACTACAAGCGCATTGCAGCGGGTATGCTTGCGGTAGTTGCAGCTTTCTCGGCTGCTGCCTGCGGAAGCTCAAGCTCCAGCAGCTCAAGCTCCTCTTACGTTGACAAGGTTGAGGTAAAGAAGTCTGCTGACATCACAAAGATACCCGACGGTGCCGACGGCGAGCTCGAGTGGTTCTCGTACTTCGACATCAACCCGACAAGAGCTGACCCCGAGAAGAGAACCGACCTTACTCTGTTTGAGCAGAACGGCGGTAAGATCAAGTATTCGAGAACAGGCTCTATGGAGAAATATGACAAGCTCGCAGCAAGACTGCTGGCTAACGATCCGCCCGATATGTTCTGGTATGAGATGAAGATGACATTCCCTGCCAACTGTATCAAGGATATGTTCCAGCCTGTTGATTCTATCGTTGATTTTGACAGCCCGATGTGGAGCGATGTAAAGGACGTTGCAGAGAACTTCACACTCAAGGGCGAGCACTATGTTGCTCCTATCAACTTCCTGCCGAACTCTATCATTACTTATGATACCGATATGATAGAGGCTAACGGTCTTGATGACCCGTATGAGCTTTATCAGGACGGCAAGTGGGACTGGAACACATGGTATGAGATGATGGAGGAATACGTTCAGGGCGCTGAGGGCGACGAGGAGCGTTGGGGCGTAAACGGCTGGTTTGCACCGTTCATCTTCCAGTCTACAGGTAAGACACTTATCAAGTATGACGCTGAAAAGGACGAGTATGTATCAAATCTTGACGACCCTGACTTTGTAAGAGCTACAGACCTTCTTTATGACATTCAGAAGAACGGTATGTACTATGCTGAGTGGGTAGGTCAGGCAGGAGATGCGTTCAAGAAGAACGTTCTGTTCTACGCTATGGGACCGTGGGCATCGTTCGGCACTCACTCTCCTAAAGAGGGCGAGAACTGGGCAAGCGTGCCGATCCCGAAGGATCCTAACTCCGACACACTTTACACCACAGTTGATATGAACGCATATATGTGGGTAAAGGGCTCTGAGAAGAAGGACGCTATGAAGTGCTGGCTTGAGTGTGCTAAGATAGTTTACACTCAGGACGAGTACATTCAGACAGAGCGTGACAAGTTCTTTGTAAACAATCCTACATGGACAGACCAGATGTATGATGTAGCTTATGTTGAGCCTCTGTCCGACAAGTACGTTAAGCTCTTTGACCCGGGCTACGGTATCTCGACTATACTTTCCGATGACGATGCCGCTACCAATGACACCAAGGAAGCTGTTATCCCGTATCTCTACACATCAGTTATGAAGACTAACGAGTCGGGTGCTCAGTATACATGGGCACAGCTGAAGGAAGAATATAAGCCTACAGTTGAATCCGAGCTCAAGACCTTTAACGAGGCTTACAAGAAGTTCGTACAGTAATATGAGCAATATAAAATGTCCGAGACGAGATCTCGGACATTTTTTTGTTATAAATTCAGCGATGAAGACTTCGGCGAGGGGTCAGCCTTATAAACCTCAAGCTGCTCGTTCAGAACCTTTATGAGCTCCTCGTAGCCCTCTTTTGAGTACTCAAACTCCTCAGTAAAAACAAAGCTCTCAACGTTTTCAATGCTCTGCGTTCCGTACCAGATGCGAAGCCTCATTGTTTTATCGCCCTCTTCAGGCTTGTTTACATCTATCTTGTAGCTGAAATTCGTGAACATACTCCCTACCCATACGTTTCCCTGACTATAGAAAACAAAGGTCGGAAGATCAAAATATCCGTGAAGCATAGTGCCCCTCCTTTTGTGTTGCTGTCTATTAGTATAACACATCGGGAGCGATTTTTCAAGCCCCGCATATACAGAAAAGTCCGCACCGAAGTGCGGACTTTTTTTACCATGTGTTATTGTAGCTAGGATCATAGGTGCTGTTGTAAGCGTAGAAATCGCCCGTTTCGTTCTGATACTCCTCGATAGCTTCCTCAACTGTGGAGCAGTCTCCGTAAACTACCTTCTGGATTATTGCGGCATTCGCATTATAGTTGAACAGGAGAACGTCCATGTTATCAACTATCTGTCCCGAGTAATAGCCGTCGGCAGGTATTCTGACCTCCTGAATGTCGTAATCCATATAGTCAAACACATCAAGCAGGAGCGATGCTATCTCCCCGTCTGTCAGGTCTGTGTGAACGTTCGGAAGCACATCATTGAGAAGTGAATCTATCTGGAGAAGGCTCAGATTCTTAGACTCTGAAATAATCTCCTTGATTACCTTTCTCTGTCTCTCGGTTCTCTCCCAGTCGGAGTTGCCGACATATCTCAGTCTCGCATAAGCAAGCGCCTGATTGCCGTTCAGATGAAGATCTCCGCCCTCCCAGAGCCAGTCAGTCTCTCTGTCATTGCCGAGGTACTTATTCTGCTCTGCCATCGGGTCATGCATACCTATAGCCTCATCATCGGTAACTGTCATATCAAGACCGCCGAGAGCCTCAACTACAGTAATGAACTCCTTGAAGCTTACCCTTACATACCTGTCTATCTCTATCTTGAAATAGTCCTCTATGCACTGCTCAAGGTACTCACAACCGCCTGCATGATATGCCGCATTGATTCTGTAGCTGTAGTTATACTCACTCATGTAGATGTACATATCTCTCATCAGCGAGGTCATAGTAATCGTCTTCTGCTCGTTGTTGAGAGAGATGATTATCATAACATCGGTGTTGCCTCGCTCTTCCTCGGCCGTATCTCTGAGGTCCTCACCTATCAGAAGGATATTCGTTACATTCTCATCGGATATTTTGGTAGAGTTCCTTTTCAGATAAGCCTTGAGCTCGTCTTCCTGAGACTTTTTATCAAAGGTATCCGACTCATCTCTGAACTCACTTGAATTAAGTGTAGGCTTGTTGTAGTTTTTAGCCTCGCTTGTATTCCTGTCGAGAAGACCCGTATAATGGAAAAACATATAAATGATAAAGCCCAGCAGAAGGAAGAAAATAATAAAGATGATCGCAATAGCAACTCCTGTTTTCTTCTTGGCGCTCCAGCCCTTTTTCTTAGACTTTACATTCAGCGGTGAGCTCTCGGACATCAATTCTCCCGAGTTCTTCAAGGTTCTTTCCTTGCCGGGAACAGGGCTTACCGAAGAGCTTCTCTTCCCTGCTGCCGTTCTCGGCGGCGGAGGTGCTTTTCTCGGGTCACTTCCTGCCTTCCCCGAAGGTCTCTGACCGTTGGGTCTCTGCGCAGAAGAACGCACAGGGCTGCCCTTTGCAGGCCTCTGACCATTTGCGGGTCTCTGACCGTTTGCAGGTCTCTGCGCATTAGGAGGGCGCTTAGCACCTGCAGGCTTCTGCTGTACCTGTTCTCCCGAAGGCTTAACAGGCTTGCGCTTCACAGCTTCCTGAGCAGGCTCTTTATTCAGACCCTCTATCGCTGAATCGTCCCAAACCTTTCCTTCAGGTTCAGCATGACCCTGTTCGAGTATCTTCTTATTCTCAATAGCATTTGAGATAAGCGATGTAAGCTCAGGACCGTTATCTGTATTCGGTTTATGATTATTATTATCGCTCATAAAGTAATAACCTCACAAATGCCCTTGCGGACAGTAAAAATCAAAACAAAGCCCCTGAGGGCACAAAATACCAATAAACATTATATACTATTTACTCTCAAATTACAACGGCAAAAATAACGAATTTCTCTCAAGTTTTGCTGATTTTTTTATCTAAACAAATAAGAAACAGCATATTTTTCCCAAAAAGCACGGAATTATGCTGTCAAAAAGACCAATTGTCCTGAAAATTACCCACAAAATTCCCTCTCCGAGCTGTATCTGAAGCGCTCGGACAATTCGTTTTTCCATAGTCCGACATAGAGATCCTGAGACTATATTGCCAATATAAAACGCTTAAATGATACAAATTTTGTAGCTTTTCGACTTTACTTTTTTTCAAACCTGTGCTATAATATTATGATAGTATATTATGGATTATCATACCCGAAAGGCAGGATAAATATGAGTAAGATCTATGATCTCGGTATAGACGTAGGCTCGACCACTGTCAAAACCGTGATTCTCGAAGACGGAGAGTTCATCTACAACAAGTACGAGAGGCATTTCTCAAAAGTGCGTGAAACCGTGGCTGAACAGCTCCGTGAGATACAGAAGCTCTATCCCGAGGACAAGTTCAGGATAGCTATTACAGGCTCGGCAGGGCTGGGTATTGCACAGGCAAGCGGAATAGATTTTGTGCAGGAGGTATTCTCTGCATTTATCGCTGTAAACAAGCGTTATCCGAAAGCTGACGTTGTAGTTGAGCTCGGCGGTGAGGACGCTAAGATCATCTTTCTCACAGGCGGAGTTGAGCAGAGAATGAACGGCTCATGCGCAGGCGGCACGGGCGCTTTCATCGACCAGATGGCAGGTCTGCTCGGCGTTGACCCCGATGAGATGAACGAGCTTGCTCTCAAGGCTCAGAAGCTTTATCCTATAGCTTCAAGGTGCGGAGTTTTCGCAAAGTCCGACATTCAGCCGCTGCTCAATCAGGGTGCTAAGAAAGAGGATATATCTGCATCTATTTTTCAGGCAGTAGTTGACCAGACTGTTTCAGGTCTTGCTCAGGGAAGAAAGATAGGCGGACAGGTACTCTTCCTCGGAGGTCCTCTTACATATCTGAGTGCGCTCAGAAAAGCCTTCAGAACTACTCTTGACCTGACGGAGGAGAATGCTATCCTGCCGGAGAACTCATCGTGCTATATGGCCTTCGGTGCGGCTCTCCATGCTGACACGCTTGCAGAGGAAATGACTATCGACGAGGCGCTCGAAAAGATAGTAAATGCTAAAACAAATGATAATATCGTCATTGGAAAAAGGCTTTTCAATGACAGGCAGGAATACAATGACTTTGTAAAGAGACACATGAAGTCTGACCTCAGATATGAGGATATAAGGGAATATGAAGGCGACGCTTACCTTGGAATAGATGCAGGCTCAACCACTACAAAGCTTGTACTTATCACCCCCGACGGAAAGCTTCTTTATCAGCACTATTGCTCAAACAGAGGTCAGCCCCTTGATATTATTGCCGATAAGCTTAAAGAAATATACAGCCTTGCAAACCCTAAGCTCAGGATAAAGGCATCTGCTGTTACGGGCTACGGCGAGGAGCTTATTAAGGCAGGTCTCGGAGTTGACTACGGAATAGTTGAGACTGTTGCTCACTATAAGGCAGCGGCTTACTTCTGCCCCGATGTTGACTTTATTATCGACATAGGTGGTCAGGATATAAAGTGCTTTAAGATCAAGCAGAACGCTATCGACTCTATCATGCTTAACGAGGCCTGTTCCTCGGGCTGCGGCTCATTTATCCAGACCTTTGCAGGCGCTATGGGCTACGATATTGCAGAGTTTGCAAGACTGGGTCTTTTTGCAGAAGCACCCGTTGAGCTTGGTTCAAGATGTACGGTATTTATGAACTCATCTGTAAAGCAGGCTCAGAAGGACGGAGCATCTGTTGAGGATATTTCGGCAGGGCTTTCATCATCTATCATAAAGAATGCTGTTTATAAGGTTATAAGAGCAAAGTCGATAGACGAGCTTGGTAAAAATATAGTCGTTCAGGGAGGCACCTTCCTTAATGACGCTGTGCTTCGCTCATTTGAGCAGGAGCTCGGAAGAAACGTTATCAGGCCTGCTATCGCAGGGCTTATGGGTGCTTTCGGCTGTGCGCTGTTTGCAAAGGAAAAATCAAAAAACAGCGATGAGCCCTCGGGAGTGCTCATTCAGCAGCAGCTTGAGGAGTTCTCCTACAAGTCATCGGCTGTTACCTGCGGCGGCTGCGGCGCTCACTGCAACCTGACTATAATCCGCTTCAATGACGGACACCGCTTCACCTCGGGCAACAGGTGCGAAAAGGGCGCAGGCATAAAGCTCACCGACAGGACAGAGAATCTTGTAGAGTATAAATATAAGAAGATACTCTCCTACGCTGACAGAAAGCCTGCTGATCCGAGAGCAAGAGTAGGGCTGCCGCTGGCACTCTCATATTATGACCTTATGCCGTACTTTGCAACACTGCTTACAGAGCTCGGCTTTGAGGTTGTGCTCTCGGAGGAATCTACAAGAGCCACATATTACAAGGGTCAGCAGACTATCCCATCGGATACTGTATGCTATCCTGCAAAGCTTGCTCACGGTCATATTGAGAGCCTGCTTGAAAAGAATGTTGACTTTATCTTCTACCCCTGCATGAGCTACAATATGGACGAGGGACAGTCGGACAATCACTATAACTGCCCTGTAGTTGCATACTATCCGGAGCTTTTACAGGCAAACAATGACAAGCTGAATGACGATAACTTCATAGCGCCGTACCTTGACATCAACCGCAAGAATCATGTGGCTAAGACAGTTGCAAAGGCGCTCTCGAAATACGGCGTCACTAAGGCCGAGGTACACGCAGTTCTTAACAAGGCTTACTCCGAGCAGTTCAGATACCGCCGTGACATTGAGGCAAAGGCAGCTCAGATAATTGAGGAGGCAAGGCGCAAGGGCGAGCAGATAGTAGTCCTTGCAGGAAGGCCTTACCACATTGACCCCGAGATAAATCACGGTATACACAAGCTGATAGCATCACTGGGCTTTGCAGTTATAACGGAGGACAGCGTATCGAACCTTGTTGATACGCCTGCACTTGATGTCCTCAACCAGTGGACATACCATTCAAGACTTTACAGAGCAGCTCAGTACGTATGCCGCCACGATGATATGCAGCTTGTACAGCTTGTATCATTCGGCTGCGGAATTGACGCTATCACTACCGATGAGGTCAGGGCTATCCTCGAAGAGAAGGGCAAGCTATACACTCAGCTTAAAATTGACGAGATCACAAACCTCGGTGCTGCTAAGATAAGGCTGAGATCTCTTGCGGCTGCCCTCGAAGAGAAGCAGAGCCGCAAGGAAGCTGAGGAAGAGAAAGAAGGTGTTGCAGTATGAGCAGCAAAATGACAGATGCGGAGCTCGCCAGAAAGAACATAGGCGGCTCGGACAGAGTTTACAAAACTGTATTCACAAAAGAAATGAAGGAAAAGGGCTACACTATCCTTATCCCCGATATGCTGCCGATACACTTCAAGCTTATAATCAAGATATATGAGAAGTACGGCTACAAAATGGAGCTTCTGCAGAACACCTCACGAAATGTTATAGATGAGGGTCTTAAAAACACTCATAATGATACCTGCTATCCTGCACTCCTTGTTATAGGTCAGTTTATGGATGCTCTCGACAGCGGAAAGTATGACGTTGACAGAACTGCACTTATCATGTCACAGACGGGCGGCGGCTGCAGAGCCTCAAACTATATACACCTGATAAGAAAGGCTATTGCATCGAAATATCCGCAGGTACCTGTTATATCTCTTAATTTCAGCGGTCTGGAGAAAAACCCAGCCTTCCCGATGACACCCGGCATCGCACTGAGGCTTATCTATGCGGTGCTTTACGGCGATATGCTTATGCTCCTTTACAACCAGTGCAAGCCCTACGAGCTCAAAAAGGGTCAGACCGATGAGCTTCTTGCACGCTGGCAGCACAGGCTCGGAAAGCTTTTTGAGACTAAGAGCAGATACATGGCTACAAAGAGCATTTATCTTGCTATGCTCAGAGATTTCAGCGCTATCCCGAGGTCTAAGGAGAAAAAGCCGAAGGTCGGCATAGTGGGCGAGATATATGTTAAGTACTCCCCTCTTGCGAACAATGACCTGAACAACTTCCTGCTTGAGGAGGGCTGTGAGCCGAATGTCCCGGGACTTCTGGACTTCGTGCTCTACTGCGCATCGGATTCTGTCAATGACGGCTACCTCTATGACAACAAGGGCAAGGACTTTGTGCTCTTCGGAATAGGCTACGATGTGCTTTACAAGTTCCAGAAGCAGCAGATAAAGATCATTAAAGAGAATTCCGATTTCCAGCCGCCTCATGACTTTGAGCACCTGAGAAAATGCGCTGACAAGTACATGAATCAGGGTGTTAAAATGGGCGAGGGCTGGCTCATCACGGCTGAAATGGCGGCTCTTGCGGAGACAGGTACAAAGAACATCATCTGCACTCAGCCATTCGGCTGCCTGCCGAACCACATAGTTGCAAAGGGAATGTCAAGGCGAATTAAGGAAGCCTATCCCGACGCAAATATTGTCGCTATTGACTATGACCCGGGTGCTACAAAAGTAAATCAGGAAAACCGTATAAAGCTTATGCTGGCTAATGCAGTTATAGAGTAAAAAAGAAGGAGCTGTTTTTCAGCTCCTTTTTCTCTTATACAAACAAAAAAAACGCCCGCAGTTACCTGCGGGCGGCCAGAGCTGCTAACCAGATTCGAACTGGTGACCTCATCCTTACCAAGGATGTGCTCTACCACCTGAGCCATAGCAGCATTGATCTTTCAATCAACTTGTATATTATACAGCATTTTGATTTGAAAGTCAAGGGCTTTTACAAAATCTTTACATTATCAGCCGCCCGATCTCCTCGGACGGCTTGCTTCTTATAATACTGCTCCGAAGATCTGCTCTCCGCCTACCGTCCTTGAGGTGCGGACAGTTATAACAGGAGCGTCTGCCTTGAGCTCGTTGATGTAGTCCTCGGGCTCATAAAAGGAGCTGAACTTTATCTTCTTTGCCGAGGGCTTCATTTTCTCGGCCTTTACAGTATATACTGTGCAGCTCTCTGCCCTCATATTCACGCCCGAGGGGCTGTAGACAGTGCTGAGATAGTAGCTGTTCGCAGGCTTGTACTCGAAGCTGCCTGCCCTGCCGAGCACTATGTCAAACTCAAATTCCTTACTGTCGCAGTACTGACCCTTTCCGAAAACTGTAGCCCTTGCCCTGCCGACAGATATATTATTCGTGTAAACCACATAGTAGTCAACGTCTTTTACAAGCTCACAGCCGTCAAGGTAAATATTGAACATAGGTGTTCTCGCTGAGCCTGTATATGCAACCTGCTCCGCTATATCGGATTCGCAGGCTGAAATAGACAGGTGCGTTCTCAGTGATACGTCTGAGGCCTTTCCTATGCACTCTCCGCTTTCTGTATAGATAACGCCCTCTACCCTGTAGGTATACCTCGTTGCAGGCAGAGCCTTATCATCGGTGTAGCTGAGAGCGCCTGTTTCGGTCAGAAGCTCAAAATCGGCATCGCCTGTGTTTATACGTCTGTAGATAAGATACTTGTCAGCCATTGAGATCTCGTCCCAGCTTAGCTCAACTGTGGAGCTGGTGACGCTGTCAGTTCCGAAATTCTTCGCAGAATTAAGGAAAATACTGCTGCCGTCTTCTGCGAAAATATTACCCTTGCCGTTGCCCTCAAAGGTATCGGTGCTTATATATACAGTCGAGTTTCCCGACGCCTTGATACCGTAATTTGTGTTATATGAGGACTTGGTCGCAAAGAACTTGACAACCGAGCCTTCCTCGGCCGCAAGTGCATTTGAACCGCTGCCTGTGAAGGTATTTCCGCCTGCCTCGACCGAGCAGCCCTTTGTAAGCAGCGCATGACCGCCTGCCGAAGACACCTCATTGTACATAACCGATGCGCCCTTGCAGCCGTCAGCGAGCCTTATTCCGTGACTTGCAGGCGAGTTTATCATATTTGACTCTATAGTGCAGTCCTGTGTACCGCTTATTGAGATACCGTTATCCGCAGAGCCGCTTACGGTATTCCCCGAAATGGTGTCGGCGCTGCCGTCCTGAAGATGTATACCGCTGCCGTCACCGCCCGAGATATTATTGTTCGAGATCGTCATATCAGCGCCCGAATAGGCAATAATATTATCAACATCGCTAAGGTGCTTGTCATCGGTATTGAAGCTCAGTGTGTTTGAGTCAATAAAAATGCCCGACACATCAGCCATAGCGATAGCTGCACCTGCCGCCTTGATAGTATTTCCTGTGATCTTGACACCCCTTACCGCAAAATTATAATCGGGAAGCTGAGAGCTGTCGGTTATCTGCTTGCCGTAAAGCCTTATCGCATAGGGGGTCGGCACTTTAGACGTTACTTTATTAGTAATGGTATTGTTTCTTATAACAATATTAGCATTGTCATTGATGTTTCCCTCGGTATCCTCGTTGCCGTAGAAATACTCCATAGATTCGAGCGCCATGTGCTTTATGTCAATTCCTGTGCCTACATCTGTCATCTTGTTGTTCTCGATAAGACAACTCTTATAGTTCACCATAGGAATAGCCGAGCCGTACAGGTCTTCAAAGGTACAGCCCGAAATAACTATATTTGTGTAGTACACTCCCACCATACCCGAATGTGAGCCCACTGCTCTGTCAAGGTCATGGAAATAGCAGTTTTTGATAACTACATTGTCGCAGGCAGTATTGTCAAACGGTGCATAGCTGTTGAACACGCTCTCATTTATCATGGTGTCAAGCTGTATTGCCTCTTTTCGGCTTGCACCCGTAAAACCGCAGACCTCACAGTTATCTATCGTTACTCTCTGCACACCGCCAAGCTCGATATGGTGGCCGTTATAGTTGTTCTTGACAACCAGATCCTTTATAATAAGGTCGCTCATGTGACCGAACCTGAAATTCGAGAACTCATAGCTTGATGCCGAGGGTCTGCCGTCCCAGACACCGCCCTCGACAACAATGCGCTTATCAGCGGCATAGCCGCCCTTGTCATCCTCCTGATAATTACGCATGATGCTTCCTGCCGCATGGTTTCTGACCATTACTGCATTCTTATCAGCGCTTATCCACGTATTTGAGAATATGTACAGCGTTTTCTTGAGCACATAAGTGCCCTCGGGTATTACTATCTTTACAAGCTTCTTGTCAGTGCCGTGCCTGTGAGCATAGCTCAGTGCGTCCTGAAATGCAGGCGCAGAATCCGTCTTGCCTGAGGGGTCTGCATCAAAGTCAAGTATGCTTACCTCTTCATAGTCATCAAAGCTTATAGATGCACCCGAAGCATTCGTACCCGTTATTGAACCGTAATCATAAGCAAAGCCCTTTATTGACAAAAACACCGCCATGAATATCATCACGGCAGCGAAGGCAATAAAAGGGCGTATAATCCTAGTCAAAACGATGATCGTTCCTTTCGTTATCCCGATAAATTACCTCTCGGACGGAGCGCTTTTATTTTTCTTGCTCCGAAAAAATTTTTACTTGTCTATTATACCAAAAAACGGACTCATTGTCAATAGTTAGTGCAACGATATTATGATTTTTCTTCAAACGCTTGACGAATCCCGTCAAAAATGCTATGATATTATTGTATTTTCATAGAAAGGACAGATCAATATGAAAACACCGTTTATTGACAAAGCAAAAGCCGAGGAGATCGCGGCTCAGTTCCCGACTCCCTTCCACGTTTACGATGAAAAGGGCATAAGACAGAGAGCAAGAGACCTCAACAAGGCATTTTCATGGAACAAGGGCTACAGAGAGTACTTCGCTGTAAAGGCTACGCCTAACCCGTTTATCCTGAAAATTTTACAGGAAGAGGGCTGCGGAGTTGACTGCTCATCGCTGACAGAGCTTATGCTCAGTGACTGCTGCGGCTTCAAGGGCGAGGACATTATGTTTTCCTCAAACGTTACCCCGAAGGAGGATTACCTCAAAGCCCGTGAGCTCGGCGCTTACATAAATCTTGATGACTTCACTCACATTGAGTTTCTGGACAAGCTCTGCGGCATTCCCGAGAACATCTGCTGCCGCTTCAATCCGGGCGGAGCTTTCGCTATCGAGTCGCAGATAATGGACACCCCGGGTGAGGCTAAGTACGGCTTTACCGAGGAGCAGCTTTTCGAGGGCTTTAAGATACTTAAAGAGAAGGGCGCTAAGCATTTCGGAATTCACGCTTTCTTAGCCTCTAACACTGTATCGAATGCTTACTATCCTAAGCTTGCCCGTATTCTTTTCGACCTTGCTGTAAGGCTTCACAATGAGGTCGGAGTGGATATCAAGTTTGTAAACCTCTCTGGCGGAGTTGGTGTAGGCTACAAGCCCGATGACGAGCAGAATGACATTTTTGCTATCGGCGAGGGTGTTCGTCAGGCATTTGAGGAGATCATGGTGCCTGCAGGTCTTGGAGAT
This sequence comes from Ruminococcus sp. UBA4385, assembly GCA_002391065.1. The sequence goes on from DGRP01000171.1 coordinate 15,724, forward strand.
GCAGCTATATTTACCGAGCTTGGAAGATATATGCTTGCTCCTTTCGGCCATCTCGTTACGAAATGTGTTCATCAGAAGCATATATACAAAGAGTACATCGGTGTTGATGCTACCGCCTGCGACCTTATGAGGCCTGCTATGTACGGAGCATATCACCACATCACGGTTCTCGGAAAGGAAAACGAGCCCTGTGACCACAAGTACGATGTTACAGGCTCTCTCTGTGAGAACAACGACAAGTTTGCTATCGACCGTATGCTCCCCGAGATAAACATAGGCGATATCCTCGTTATTCATGACACCGGTGCTCACGGCTATGCTATGGGCTACAACTATAACGGCAGACTGAAGCACGCAGAAATTCTTCTCCACGAGGACGGAACCTTCGATATGATCCGACGTGCCGAGACACCTAAGGACTACTTTGCGACCTTTGACTTCACCGATATACTGGATAAATATACAAAATAAAGGCAGCTTCTTGACAAATTCGGAGCTTGGGTGTATAATTACAGATGATATCAGGGAGTAGTTAGCACTGCTTTGCAGTGTGATGCCGTTCGTCAGCACGCTTTACCTAAGGTCAGCTTCGGGAAGCCGGACGGTGTCCTGACTTATGTTTGTAACGAGACTTTTATTGCATTATTTGCTGTGCAGTAAAAGTCTCTTTTTGTGCTTTGCTGTACGGCACAGAAAAGGAGTAGATGAAAAATTGCTGACTTATGTTTTACTGATAGCAGGCTTTGTTCTGCTTATCAAAGGTGCGGATTTCTTTGTTGACGGTGCTTCCTCGGTTGCGGGGATACTTAAAGTGCCGTCGGTCGTTATCGGACTGACTATCGTGTCGATAGGCACAAGCTGTCCTGAGGCGGCAGTAAGTATCACCTCGGGGCTTTCGGGGAATGCGGATATTTCTCTCGGTAATGTTATCGGGTCGAATATGTTCAATCTCCTGATGGTAATAGGTGTCTGTGCGCTGTTCAAGGCTGTGCCGACACCTAAGGAAATGCTCAGGCGTGATATGTGGTGGAACATTGCTGTTACTGCCGCCCTGCTTGTTATGATCTTCAATTTCGGCAGCGGAAAGAACGGCTATATCAGAAGGTTTGAGGGTATACTGCTGCTGCTTGGTATCATAGCTTATATAGTGATAGTTGTCAGAAGCGCCCTTAAAAACCGTGAAGCCGCAGACGATGTGAAGATACTTCCCGTATGGCTGAGCATCATCTATATCATCGGCGGAGTTGCCGCTATTATCTTCGGCGGCGACCTTGTAGTTGACAATGCAAGCAAGATAGCCGAGCAGCTTGGAATGTCAAAAACACTGGTAGGACTTACTATAGTTGCTATAGGCACATCACTGCCCGAGCTTGTGACCTCGGTGGTTGCGGCTAAAAAAGGCAATGCAGGAATCGCTATGGGTAATGCTATTGGCTCGTCGATTTTCAATATACTGTTTATCCTGGGTATAGCTTCGGCTCTCTCGCCTATCAAGGTAGACCCCGACCTGCTGGTAGATACGATAGTTCTCCTCGGAGTTACTGTACTGACACTCATTTTCTCGAAAACAAAGAACGAGGTCAATCGCTGGGAAGGTATAGTAATGGTGCTTTGCTACTGCGCTTATACCGCATATATCATCTATAGATGCTACGCATAATAAAAAGCCGAGGTCAGTCCTCGGCTTTTATTTTGTTCAAAGCTTCAATTATCTCCTTGTACATATAAAGGCTTCCTGCTATCACCAGCGGAAGCTTTTTTTCTTCCGCAAGCTTTACCGCACGTTTAAGCCCGTCTGAAAGAGGCTCGCAGGCAACAGACGAAATACCGCCTGCATTAAAGACCTCCAACAGTATCTCAGGGTCAAGCGACCTTGGATTATCGGGGCGGACAGTAACGATATACTCCGCTATACCACGAAGAATATCGGGATAGAGCTTGTACTCCTTGTCTGCCATAACACCCATAAGCATTACGGCTTTTCCGCCAAGATACCGCTTTATGCTCTCGGCTGTTTCGGTAAGGCCTTCTGCGTTGTGGCCGCCGTCATAGATAATGACAGGCTTACGGGAAAGCAGCTCAAAGCGCCCTTTCCAGACCACAGAGCTTAAACCGTCCCTGATTTTTTCATCGGGGATCATAAGTCCCTCGGCTCTGAGGATCTCTATCGCTTCAAGCACAAGAGCCGCATTCTTCGCCTGATATGTTCCCGAAAGTGAGAGCGTATACTCCTTACCCTTATAGGCTATAGCAGTTTTGCCAAGCTCGCAGGAAAGCACCCGAAGCTCCTTATAGCTGACAGTACGCAGAGGGGCGTTTTGCATCTCTGCTTTATTTCTTATGACCTCATAGGCTTTGCCGTCACAGCCCCCGAGAACTACCGGTCTGCCCTGCTTTATTATTCCAGCCTTGTGAGCCGCTATCCCGGCAGTGGTATCTCCGAGGAACTGAGTGTGGTCGGTCGATATGCCTGTTATGACAGAGAGAAGCGGCTTATCTATAACATTGGTTGCGTCAAGCTCTCCGCCCATTCCGCACTCCATAACTGCGATGTCACAGTTCTCATCGGCAAAATACTGATAAGCACACATAGCCAGCAGCTCAAACTGAGTAGGCTTATCCTCCATGCTCTCGGCATAGGGCTTTACCTTTTCTATAAGGGTACAGAAGCGCTTTTCGCTTATCGGCTCGCCGTTTATAAGAAAGCTCTCCTTCATATCTGTCAGTGCAGGCGATGAATAATAGCCCGTCTTATAGCCCGATAAGCTGAGCACCCTTGACAGCATTGCCGAGCAGGAGCCCTTTCCGTTAGTGCCTGCAACATGAATTACCCGAGGCTTTTTCTGCGGCTCACCAAGAAGCTTTATAAGCTCGCTTACACGCTCAAGCCCCGGGCGGCTTCCCCTTGAGGCTGTCAGCTCAAGGTAGCTGTTGACTTCATTTATATCCATTTTAATCACTTCCAAATACAAGACCGCTTCTGTCATCGGCAGAAACGGTCGGAATGTCTTATTTTCTCAGAACTTTCTCCAACTGAGACATAAAATACTTGTTCTTGCGCAGCGCATAGATGATATAACCCTCTATGGCGCCTACGATAAGATATATGGGTATCCTCAGGAACAGCACCATGAACGGCGTGTGAAAATATATCCTCATACCGATTGACTTTATCAGCATTGAGCCAATTATATGTGCCGTAAGCACTGATACAAACACCCTGACAGCGTTGTTGTCCACCCTGATAGCCCTTGCCATAAGACCCGAGAAAAAGCCTATTGCAGCCGCACCTATCGTAATTATCGGGTTTATCGAATAGCCCACTATCAGACAGCCGACTATATCAGCGCCTGCACCTACAGCCATGCCTATCGCAGGCCCGAAGAATACTCCTGTAATGAGTATCGGCAGATTCTCAAAGCTGAGCCTTATGCTGTCGCCGATATTGATAGCCAGCATCTTTCCGAGCACTATGCTCATAGCTATCAGTATTGCCGAAACTGCAAGCACCTTGGTTGACTTGAAAAGCCTGAGCTCAGACCCCGGCACATTAGTGTAATTAGTTTTATCAGACATAAAAAACCTCCTCTCTCACTCATACGACAAGAAAGGAGCGCTTAGATGCCACATGAAGCGAGATGCAAAGCATAAACCGCAAGCATAAGCTTTTCGTCCGCCCGACAACTCTCCGTCCGTTCGGCACTTAACGTAAATGCTCTTACTCTTCATGCACCTATTATAGACCATTGTTAAAGCTTTGTCAATAGGCTTCACTTAATTTTACTATTTCAGCTAAATTTGTTTACATATTCAGAGCTTTTTGCTGTGAAATGAAAGGTCTGAAAAAATTATTTCTCAGTTTTCTGCACCCAATGCGGAGGGCTTCGGGTATTACTTACAGAAGAGCAAAAAACACAAGCTCAATTTAATTCAGGAGGTAATCACAATGCCCGCTATTGATGTTAAAGAAACAGGATTTAATTCGATCGACCCAACAGTCGTAGACCAGAACTGCCGCGTTTATTCGGATTTCAACAATGAAGTCGGAAAGTACCGCTATCCTCTTCCCGAGGGCGGTGCACGTCCCGAAGGAGTTCATGATGCTGCATACTATTATGACAAGCTTATCGATCACCTTAATGATTCAGCTGCAAGAGCAAAGGAAATGAACGAGGATACGCTGGGCGTAACCTTTAATCATGTGCATAACTTCAACCTTGCAAATGAATTTGTTCTGCGTGATATCGACAAGGTGCTCTCTCTCGAAACAGCTCCCGATGCTCCCGAAAACAAGGAGAGAATGGACTTTTTAGGAAAGCTTCGTCAGACAGTTGCAAGGGATATGGATGTCAGCGTAAAGCTTAAAAAACAGCTTGAGGCTGACCTTGAAAAGGAGCTCTTCGGCGAGTCTATGAAGGTCTTCAATGAGACAAACCCATTTGACAAGGGCAACTTCGATCTCTTCATCGGCGAGAAATATCAGGACCCAAATGTTCGTATGAGAAGAGCTCACGATATGTCCTTCTCTGTTGACCGTTCAGCAGTTATGTCTATCTCTATACTTGCCCTTATCAACGAGGGTATGGATTTTGAAACTGTTTCCGACCCTAAGAAGGGTCTCGACAGAAAGCAGGCAATGTTTGACAAGTTCTCACAGCTTATCGCAAAGGGCGGAGAGGACGCTCAGAACCAGATAGCTCAGACACTTTACACAGGCTATAAGAACCTCACTAAAATGATAAACGATGCTGCTGTAACAATAGATTTCAGTCAGCCTGACCTGCTGCAGAACAAGCAGTACTGCCAGCTTCTGCACCTGCACGCTGTTCAGCATGACGCATGGCAGGAGCTCAAACACGTTCAGAATAAGGTGGTCGATCTTGCAAAGGCTGAAAACCCACAGATCGATACCTACCATAAGCTAACAGATCATTTCAAAGATATGCAGAGTCCTCTGTTAGGTGTAAGATCTGAGCTTATGAACTACCGTGAGGGCTGCAAGTTCCTTGCCTGCAACAGAGAGCTGGGCTCATCTGTAAGTCAGGTCTCTAGGGCTGTATGCAACTATGTTTATACAAAGAAGACAGAAGAGATGATCGCTCAGGCTCAGGCAAGGAATGCAAACACAGGCAAGCCCTTCCTTCAGTGGTTTACTGAAAAGGAAATGATGTTTGATGCTTACAAGTCACCGATAGATCCTCCTCTCACTGAGAAGTTTGAAAAGAATAAGCTCCTGAAATCTATCGAGCTGGGTCATTCTCTTGCAAAGATCGTCTCCAGCGGAGAGTTCACCAAAAACATCAGGATCGAGGGCGATGTAGCTGAAGATCCTAAGGTAACGGGGCTGCCCTCAAGTGCAGATGTCCAGACAATGCTCGTCAATAGTGCCAAGGGCGATGAGCTTGACTATGTGCTCAACGGCATATATATTGCTGAAACAAGATTTGAACCACACACTCAGATGGAGAGAAACGCTGTTAAGTACATGAACGAGTCCGAGAACAAGTTTGAGGGACTTGTAAGAGCCTGCGCTGACGCTGACGCAGCAGTTCACCGCAGCAGCGGAGAGTTCAAAAACGCAACCAAGGCTCTGAGAGATCTTGACACTGCTATGAAGGCACTCAACGAGGAGGAGGATCTCGAAAAGAGAAGCGAGATGCTCGAAAAGATCACCGCACTCAAGGAAACTGCCGAGGAGAAGATTCAGAAGTACCTTGACCGCAAGCAAAAGAATAAGCCCAGAAACAAGGACTACGAGCAGAAGACCCTCGACAGAATAGACCTTATGAAGCTTGCCCTCAAAACAGTAAATGAGTTCAGATATGACCTTGATAAGATACAGCTCGATATTGACAAGGAGGTTGCAAGCAATCAGACTACGGCTATGGAGAATGCCGAAAAAATCTACAAGGAAAAGGCTGAGGAGTACTCCAACGATCTCGGTGAACAGGCTGAAAATGAAATGATCCGCAGCAAACGTGAGCTTTACGAAAAGGCAAAGGAGAGCTATGACGATCTCCGCAAATTAGCTAAGAACAGCCCAGATCACAATTACAGCGAAAAGCAGCAGAGAATGATACTCAGAATGATGGCAACAGTTACACATCACGAGATGCTCTGCGACTTCAAAACAGGCGAGATAAAGGATAAGTATGTTGACAATCCCAACCTTCCCTACAAGACTACCTACAACAGAGTAAGACACTCCTCTGAATTTGAGGACGCTACAAAGGATCTGTTCAACAGCGAGGGACAGATCAATCAGGAAAGACTGAAGGATTTCATTGCAGCGCCCAAGATGTTCAGAGACAAGATAATGGCTAAGAGAATGTCAGCTGTAAAGAACAAGCAGCTCAAGGAAAAAGATAAGAACAATAATACAGCGCATACAAAGAAGAACAACTCCAAGAAGCTGAAAAACACCTTGAACAATTCTAAATAAAACAGATCATAACACTAAGACCGCACCTCATCTTTGGTGCGGTCTTAGTTATGTCAGTTTTCGTTAAGCGGTCTCATAGCGGAAAGCGCTATCGCTATCGTTGAGCCGTTATGAAGCAGTGCCGAGGTTGTCGGTGCTATAACACCGAGTGCTCCAAGCACCATTAGTGCCGTCTCTCCTGATCCATACCTTGTCAATTCCGAGAGACATCACGCTTGCAAGCTCATCAACCGACTTCTTTCTTGTCCATTCCGCAAGGAGCTCTCCGAGCCGCAGACAACTCCGCCTGCGAAAAGTGCTATGTTTTTAATGTCGATCATTGTAATACATCCTTCCTGTAAGAAATTACCATTAGTCTTAGCTAATATAGTAAGTTTATAATAACACCAATTTCCGATTTTGTCAACCACATCAGCTTAAAGTCATAGTTTATAAGGGTTTGCGGACCGTTTTGATTGGATGATATAAACAAATTAAACACTTCAATTGTGTTTAAACTTACAAAAATGCTTTTCATTTGATAAATGTCTGATGACATATTGCCTCAACAGTGTTACAATTAAATATAATACTTTTTGAAAGGACAATTACTATGGAACTTAATATGATTACAAACGGAAACAAGGCTACAGTTGAACTTGAGGGCAGAATAGATGCAAAAACAGCTCCCGAATATGAGAATGCTCTGCTTTCTCTGCCTGCTGAGATAAAGGCTCTTGATCTGGATTTCAAGAAGGTCTCATACATTTCTTCTTCGGGACTTCGTCTGATAACAGCTCTGCAGCAGCAGTTTGAAGAAAAAGGCGGCTCACTCAAGATCATCGGCGCAAGAGATGAGATACTTGAAATATTTGAAGTTACAGGCTTCAACGAATTTCTGAATATCGAGTACTGATTATCAGCTTAAAAGAGCTTTTGCAACAAGCTGAAATCCCTCTGCTTTTTGCAGAGGGATTTGCTTATTTTCCTATAATTACCGCAGATTCTCTCGGTCCGAGCTCAAAGCGCTCTATATTGCCGAGGGGCTTTTCTCTCCCGACACTGTATGCTTTGCCCGACGATCGGCAGAGCAAATGCCAGCTCATGCCTTCGGGGATAACAGGAAGCTGATATGTGTGGGCCTCCCAGTGAGCATTTATCATCACATAGATAAAGCAGTCACGCTTTGTCCCGAAGCGCTTGTGATCCTCTGCATACAGATATGCAAGAGTATGTGTGCTCTGTCCCCTGTCACACTGCCACGGGGTAAGGCTGTGGAAGGACAGCTCGGGATAGCCTGTGCCGTTATGCCCGAAATCATAGCTTGCACTTCTTAACACAGGGTGTGCTTTCCTGAAAGAGATAAGGCTCTGCACATACTTGAAAAGTTCTTTGTTTTCACTGAGCTTTTCCCAGTTAAGATAGGAAATCTCATTATCCTGACAGTAGGCATTGTTGTTTCCGAACTGAGTGTTTGCAAACTCATCTCCCGAAAGCATCATAGGAACACCTCTGCTTGTCATCAGCACTGTGAACATATTGCGCATTTGCCTGTTCCTGAGGGCATTTATCTCGGGGTCATCGGTATCGCCCTCTGCTCCGCAGTTCCAGCTGTCATTGTCATTGCAGCCGTCACGGTTGTCCTCGCCGTTGGCTTCAT
>DGRP01000093.1 GCA_002391065.1 Ruminococcus sp. UBA4385
ATCGTCCGGCTTGGCGAACTCTTTTTCTAATCCCTTGGCAGGCTCTATTCATTAGCTTGTTTTTTTCTTGCACTATTTTTCTTTGCGGTCAAGGCATGATAAACTTTAAGCAAATGTACGTCGCGATGGCGGTGCAGGTTTTTCCCTGCCGAACTCTTTTCTTAACTCCTTGGCATTCTCTTATAAATAGCTTATAAATCATCGGAGACGCCGATACCTTACCTATTCCCTGTTCCCTTTTACCTAAAAAAAGAACCGCCCGTGAGTGGTCTCGCTCACGGGCAGTCTCCTGCTCTGCACCTTAAACGTCATCTGCCGATATCGTATGCACAACGTTCTCAGTGCGAATGGGGGCTTATTTAAGGCATAAGACATTATTTCTCATTTTCGCTGTAGCCTGCTCTCATCTCATATACGGCTTCATCGGTATCAGCATCATAGATGATCACTCTGTATGCATCGTTCGGGTTATCTGTATCCATTCTGTATTCTATCTTATCAAACGGCAGACTAAAGTATATATTTGTGATACCTTCACCTGTATGCGTTCCGCAGCCTGCATCACCCGGGGTATCGTCACCGTTGTCATAAACAATGAGATAGTATTCCTTTCCGTTCGCATTGAACGGTATCTTTGAATCATAGAAGTTATCGGTCCTGAACTTCGCTTCAAACGGCATAGCAATAGCAAAGGTAACATTTCTTGCTACTGTCGGCTTTTCGACCGACAACGCCAGAGGATCATCATCTGTATAACAGATAAGCTCTGACGTATAGCCCGTTGCTATATCAAGGAAATACCATTCCTCCTGCGTCATATTCTCAATGCTCTTATCATATTGCTTTTCATACTGCTCTTTGATGTTGCGGTAAAGCTGATTGGGCTCTTCCTCAAAGAGAACTACAGCAGCCTCGGCATAGGCATTGTTTTGTATCATATACTCACCTGTCGGCAAACGATCCAGACTGTAGTTAGCTATCGCCGCTTCAATGACAGTTCCGCTCTGACAGTAATCTGCTGTCGGGTGGAAAACACTGTCTGTATTCTCATAGGTGAAATTCTTGCAGTCGCCCTTGAAGTTCAGCGTTATAACATCGCCCGTGTTCGGCTTTTTGTAGTCACCGTCAAGTGCAAGCATAATGCTGGAGGTTGTGTCCGTCTTGATAACGGTTCCCCTCACTATATGGGAGAGTGGAATAAACTCCCTCAGCTTTGCCATAGCCTGCTTTTCTCCGACATATACTCTCTCCTTCGGTTTGCTGTCTGCTTTCTCCTGTTCTGATCCTGTATCCTTCCAGCGTGAATATTTATCCACAGTGCTTGCCGCTGCCATAGGCTCATCGTGGCTGCTGTCATCTTTATCGAGCTTTGATATGCGGTTCATTGTAAATATCCAGCCGCCCAGAAGCACTATTGCCAGCACCGCAGCGACAACTCCCATAGTCTTCGGAGTTTTCACCTTAACACGCTCTGTCTTTGTATGTGCGAGTGCGTTCTGCTTCCAGCTATCGGGTGTTTTTATAAGGTCAAAGCTGTTTTTTATATCCATTTTGCATCCTCCTTTCAGAGTATATCCTTCAGCTTTTGCCGAGCTCTTCTCAGCCGTGTTTTCACAGTGTTCTCCCCGATAAGGAGCGCCTGTGCTATCTCCGTGACAGACATATCCTCATAATAATAAAGGTATATCACATCACGGTACTTCGGGCTGAGCGACCAGACAGCATCAAGAGTTTCAATTCCGGACTTGTCCTCTGCTGCTATCTCCAGCTCGTCAAGGCTGACAGTCGTTCTTCTGAGCCTTTTTCTCATAAGGCTGTGACACTCATTCAGACAGACCCTTATAAGCCATGCCTTCGGGCTGTCAACAACACCCCTGCCCAGTGCCTCATAAAGCTTGAAGAACGTATTCTGATAACAATCCTCCGCATCCCATACGCTTGCCGAGTGCATCACGCAGAGCCTTGTCACCATATCGGAATATTTCTCCACAAGCTTTGTGTAGTACATCTCTGCCGAGAGGTCTTTTTCCGTGCTCTGCATTTTCTCACTCCTGTCATCGGGATTTCGGGGACTTCTATAATATAAGACGCCCGAGAACACAAAAAAGTTTCAAAAAAATCCCGACCCACCTAAAAAAGTGAGTCGGGAAAAAGGACTTAGATAAACGGATCAGTCAGTGGATGAGGCATAGTCTCATTCTTAACTACCTGAACGTTGTTGTAAACGTCCATACCTGTACCTGCAGGGATAAGCTTACCGATGATAACATTCTCTTTAAGACCGAGAAGCTTATCAGTCTTTCCTCTGATAGCAGCGTCGGTAAGAGCCTTAGTGGTCTCCTGGAACGAAGCTGCCGACAGGAACGAATCAGAGTAGCTTGCAGCCTTTGTGATACCCTGAAGCACAGGGCTTGTAACGATGAGCTTAGCGCTCTCGTCGCCTGCATCGATCTGCTTCTGAATTTCTTCATTAAGTCTTGCGATTTCAGCTCTCTCAACGAGCGCACCGGGCAGCAGGTAGCTTGAACCGGCGTCCTCTACCTTTACCTTTCTCATCATCTGTCTGATGATAACCTCGATATGCTTATCGTTGATGTCAACACCCTGCTGACCGTAAACCTTCTGAACCTCGGTAACGATGTAGTTCTGAACAGCCTTTACACCGTTTACAGCCAGAATATCAGCAGGATTGATAGAGCCCTCAGTCAGCGGATCTCCGGCCTTCACTGTCTGACCCTCACGCACCTTGATCTTGTAGCCGTAAGGAATTGTGTAGCTCTCCTGCTCGGGATTCTCGGTATCCTCGCTTGTAACGGTAACCTGCTTGGTCTTCTTGACCTCTTCTATGCGGACAATACCGCCGATCTTTGTGATGATAGCAGCACCCTTAGGTCTTCTGCTCTCGAAAAGCTCCTCAACACGGGGAAGACCCTGTGTAATATCCTCACCCGATGCAACTCCTCCTGTATGGAAGGTTCTCATCGTAAGCTGGGTACCAGGCTCACCGATGGACTGAGCAGAGATAACTCCGACTGTCTCACCGACCTGAACAAGGTTGCCGTTTGCAAGGTTAGCACCGTAGCACTTAGCGCATACACCGTAAGGTGCATTACACTGCAGTACCGAACGGATAGCGATAGAGCTCTTGCCCTGCTCCTCAAGTGCCTCAACAATTCTCTCAGCGTCATGCTGATTGATAAGCTTAGACTTGGAGCAGATATTCTCACCTGTCTTAGGATCCTTAAGGTCCTCAACAAGGAATCTTCCGATAAGTCTCTGCTCGAAATGCTCGATAATTTCGTTTCCGTTTTTAAGCTCGAACACATCAATACCCGACTTAGTTCCGCAGTCTTCCATTCTGATGATAACGTCCTGAGAAACGTCAACAAGACGTCTGGTAAGGTAACCCGAGTCAGCGGTTCTGAGCGCTGTATCGGCCAGACCCTTACGGGCACCACGGGATGCGATAAAGTATTCCAGAATGTTAAGACCTTCACGGTAGTTAGCTCTGATAGGCATCTCAATTGTAGCACCCGAGGTATTAGCGATAAGTCCTCTCATACCTGCGAGCTGTCTGATCTGCGAGATCGAACCACGGGCTCCCGAATCAGCCATCATGTTGATCGGGTTATACGGGTCAAAGTTCTCTTTCAGAGCATCTGTAACTTCGTTTGTAGCCTTGTCCCATACGTCGATGAACTTTCTGGATTTCTCTTCTCTTGACAGATAACCTCTCTTATACTGCTTGTCGAGCTTATCTACCATAGCATCAGCTCTTGCGAGGATATCCTTCTTAGCCTCAGGGATAGTAGCATCACACACAGCAACAGTGATAGCCGACTTGGTCGAATATCTGTAGCCAAGGCTCTTGATGTCATCAAGCACCTCAGAGGTCTTTGTAGTGCCGTGCTTCTGGATACATCTGTCGATGATGTTTGAGAGCTCGCCCTTCTTAACAAGGAAGGAGATCTCCAGCTCGAACTGCTGTTCAGACTTTGTTCTGTCAACAAATCCGAGATCCTGAGGAATAATAGCGTTAAATATCAGTCTTCCGACAGTAGCATCAATAATCTTTGATACCTGCTTGTCGCCGATCTGTCTTGTAATTCTGACCTTGATAGCCGAGTGCAGAGATACGAGCTTCTGGTCATAAGCCATAATAGCCTCGTTTACATCTCTGAACACCTTGCCCTCGCCCGGCTCTCCGTCTTTCTTGAGTGTCAGGTAGTACGAGCCAAGTATCATATCCTGAGTAGGAACAGCCACAGGGCGTCCGTCGGCAGGCTTCAGAAGGTTATTAGCCGCAAGCATGAGGAATCTTGCCTCAGCCTGAGCCTCTGCCGAGATAGGCAGATGCACAGCCATCTGGTCTCCGTCGAAGTCAGCGTTGAAGGCTGTACATACCAGCGGGTGAAGCTTGATAGCTCTGCCCTCTACGAGTATCGGCTCAAATGCCTGAATACCGAGTCTGTGAAGTGTAGGCGCACGGTTGAGCATTACGGGGTGATTCTTGATAACATTTTCAAGAGCGTCCCAGACGCCGTCCTCTGCTCTGTCTACTTTCTTTCTTGCAGACTTGATGTTTATCTGGGGATCAGTATCAACGAGTCTCTTCATAACGAAGGGCTTGAAGAGCTCAAGTGCCATCTCCTTAGGCAGACCGCACTGATACATTTTAAGCTCAGGACCTACGACGATAACCGAACG
>DGRP01000096.1 GCA_002391065.1 Ruminococcus sp. UBA4385
GATGGCTGAGGATCCCAAGATGGCTAACAAGCCTGAGCAGGTTAAGGTTAAGATCGTTGAGGGTAAGGTTGGAAAGTACTATTCAGAGAACTGCCTCCTCGAGCAGACCTTTGTAAGAAGCGATGTGTTCGACGGCACTGTTGGCAAGTATGTTGCTGATGCAGCTAAGAAGCTCGGCGGAAGCATCACTGTTGCTGAGTTCGTAAGATTTGAGCGCGGCGAGGGTGTTGAGAAGAAGGAAGACAACTTTGCAGATGAAGTTGCTTCTATGATCAAGTAATTCTCACAATACAGAAATTAAACGGCACTCCTTAGGGAGTGCCGTTTTTCGTTGTGCTGTGCTATAAACAATATATTGCCTTACTGCCTGCAGGAACTATTGAGGAAAACCTTTTTGAAGAAAGGTTCTCCACCCGATAATTCCCGCAGGTAGTATGATGAATTATTCTTTTACATTGCCCATGATAATGCCTCTGCCGTTGGTAGAGATATACACTCTGCCGTAGTGCTTCGGGTCGCCGCTGATGCGCTTATTTACGTTGCCCCACTTCTGGGTATCATCGTTTATGCGCTTCCATGTTGTACCGCCGTCAATAGACTGGCATACGCCGTAGCCCTCGCCTTCGACCTCGCCGAGTGCGTAAAGTGCCATGTGATCCTGACCCTCGGCTGCCTTTCCAAGTCCGAGAGCGTCACAGCTTGCAAGATTGCAGGGAACTGCGACCACCTCTGCTTTGTCGGCATCAAGATAGTATACCGAGCCTCCGCCTATTGAGAGCCATACCTCGCCCTCAGTGTCGGGGCAGGCTGTCATTGTGAAGTTTGAGAGCAGGAAGGTCGTCAGTGATGAGAACGTTCTGCCCTTGTCAGTACTCATGTAGAATGTGCCGTCATAAGCTGCATAGAACTTGTCTGGGTTTACCTTGTCAGTTTCGATCATAGCGTTTGCTGGAATGCCCTCGCAGGCTGTCCAAGTCTCGCCGAAATCGTCTGTAACGTATGCTCCTACACCCATAGTACCGCACTGATAGAAGATCGTCTTTCCGTCAGCCGAAAGCTTTGCAGTTCCGCCTGCCGCTGATTTGACACCCTCGGGAAGTGTTTTTACTTCATTCCATGTATCAGCCGCATCTGTCGAATAGTAAACCGAGCCTGAGCCCTCATCGGTCGCCCTTACTACGATATTATAATCAAGAGCCGCACAGTCGATAGATGTGGATTTGAAGTCACCGAAATGCTCCTTCGGGCAGACCGTTGCGTCCTGATGCTTGAAGCCGTAGATGTCTCCCATTATTGAGTAAAGGTCGGGAGCATTCTCATCATTCTGGTTCGGTGCTACAAAATCAAAGATCGCTGTTTCCTCAACACCCATAGCCGCAACCTCAATATTAACGGGCTCGCTGTCAGCCTTGGAGAGATTCGTAGTCCTGAATATTGTTGCTCCTGTGCCATACATAACCTCATCACGGTTGAAGGGGTTTATAGCAATTCCTGTCATCCACCAGCCCGGCTTTAGCTGTCCCTGCCAGTCAAGCCACTCACAGCTTGAAATATCCAGAGTGAAGTTGTTTACCTGCTTGCCGTCTTCACCGTCTTTCCAGATGCCTGTCCATGTCTCACCGCCGTCATTTGAAACAAATAAATTGTCAAGATATGCCCACAGACAAAGCGTTGTGCAGACGATGTGGTTCGGGTCGCTCGGGTCAACGGAGATACCGTTGTAGCCGCAGGTGTATGATCTCTCGGGAGTTATCTCCTTCCACTCGCCTGTTTTGAGGTTGTACTTCTGTACTGCGCCCTTGTTAGCGCCGTTAGGGCCTACTTTATGAGACCATGTTGTATAAAGCCAGCCGTCAGAGGAAATCTCTCCCTGACAGGGCTTTAATGTTTTTGTATCAGCGCCTGTTTCCTCGGCGGTCGGGTTCGGGATAGATGTCCAGCTTTTGCCTGCATCGTCGGAACGGTAGAGATAGTCGCCCTCTGTGCCTGCACAGCCTACTATTATAGTATTGGTGGGCTTGCCTTTCTCGGAGCTGTTTTTGTCAAAGGCCACAAAGGTAAGTCCTATCCTGAATTTGTCCTCGGAGTAACCGCCTGTAGCCTCAAAGTTATCTACCTTTGCCCAGCTTACGCCGTAGTCGGTTGACTTCCAGAGACCGTCGGTTCTTGTTGAGAAATAGAGAATGGAGTTATCATTCGGGTCAACCTGAAGCCTTTCACCGCAGCCTCTTCCGACCTCGTTTCCGCCGCAGCCGAAGGGCAGCTCGCACATACCCCAGTTCTCACCGTAGTCATCTGAATAGAAGATAGCGCCGTTTGCATTAGTGTAAGTTCCTGCCGCAAGATATACACGGTTAGGCTCTACAGGGTCGGTAGCGATACTTTCTATTCCCATGTAGTTCCATGTTTCGCCGCCGACAAAATCGGTAAGGCACTTCCACCTGCCTGTTTCCTTGTCAAGTCTGTAAGCGCCGCCTATGTCGGTACGGCAGTATGCAAGACCTTCCTCAGTCGGGTTATAAATGATGTTCGGTACAAATCCGCCGCCGACTATCTCAACGTTCGACCATTCCCAGCCTGTGTCAACGTGTTCGGGAGTTACATATTCTATCTTCATTTCTTTTCCTTTTGAAGTGCTGTCTTTGCCCGATGATGAGCTGCTGTCCTTATCGGCGCAGCCTGCCATAGCAGACACAGCAAGCATTGCCGAACAGCAAAGAGCAATTATCCTTTTCGTTTTCATTAGCTCCTCCTATGCCTTGATAAAGTGAAGTATCTTAGAAGAGAAATCTCCGCTGATGCCGTCAGCGCCCCATATCTTGGCGATGTTTATTCCCGCATTCATAAGGGCAGCTCCCGAGATCTTCTTATCGGGCTCGCTCTCCTCATAGTAGTAAGCATCAGGGTCAAGACCCTTGAGCTTAATGCGTCTTGAACGCTCGTTAGGTCTTGCAAGCACCTGAACAAACTCAAACAGAGCGTCAGTCTTGTCCTTGGAAACGAACATCCATGCGTCCCAGGTGTTGTCCTCAAACATATTGCCTATGCGGTAGTGGTCGCCTGTTCTGACAAGGGTATTGAACTTGTTGAACTCCTCTATCTGAGCAGGGATAGCATCTCTGTCCTCCTGAGGTATGCGTGTAACGTCGAGCTCATAGCCGAAGGTTCCCACCATTGCGACATGACCTCTTGTTCTGAACGGAGTGTTTCTGCCGACAGTGTGGTTAGGGCAGTCGGAAACGTGAGCGCCCATAGCTGAGCAGGGATAGCACATAGATGTGCCGTGCTGAATTTTCAGTCTCTCAATTGCATCGGTATCATCGGAGCACCAGATCTGCGGGCTGTAGTAGAGCATTCCCGGGTCAAACCTTGCGCCGCCGCCCGAGCAGTTCTCCAGCAGCAGATGCGGATAATCGGTAGTCAGCCTGTTCATCACATCGTAAACGCCGAGCACATATCTGTGCCAGAGCTCTCTCTGTCTGTTCGCAGGCAGGAAGTTCGAGCCTATCTCAGTGAACTGTCTGTTCATATCCCACTTGATGTACTCAATATTCGCACTGTCGAGTATGTTCTTCATAAGCCCGTAGATATAGTCCCTGACCTCTTTGTTGGAATAGTCAAGCACATACTGCTCACGGCTCATTGTGAGGGGTCTGCCCTCTATCTGAATAGCCCAGTCGGGGTGAGCCTTGTAAAGCTCGGAGTCGGGGGAGATCATTTCAGGCTCAAACCAGATACCGAACTTCATTCCCAGCTTGTTTACCTCATCAACAAGGTATTTAAGTCCTCCTTGAAGCTTTTTCTCATATACGAACCAGTCGCCCAGCGAGGAGTTGTCCGAATCTCTGTGACCGAACCAGCCGTCATCCATAACAAGCATTTCAATACCAAGCTTTGATGCCTCTCTTGCGATAGAGATGATCTTCTCGGTATCAAAGTTGAAATAGGTAGCTTCCCAGTTGTTTATAAGTATAGGACGGCGCTTGTTCTTATACTCTCCTCTGATAAGGTTTTCTCTGTAAAGGTCATGGAAGGTTCTTGACATCTTGCCCAGACCCTCATCGGAGTGTACCATTACTACCTCGGGGGCAGTAAAGCTCTCGCCCGGCTCTAACAGCCATGTAAAATCAAGCGGATTAATTCCCATTACAAAGCGGGTTTTCTTGTGCTGAGTTACCTCTGCCTGAGCATAGAAGTTACCCGAATAAACAAAGTTAAAGCCGAAAACCTCGCCCCTGTCCTCATCGGCGTTGTTGTCGCAGAGGGCAACAAACGGGTTATTCTGATGAGAGGATTCACCCTTGATGGAGTCGATAAGCTGTTTTCCGTGGTGCAAGCGGCATCTTTCGACTGCTCTTTCCCTTGCCCATGAGCCGTTGAGCGTTATCATATCAAACTTATCGGTATCGAAGTCAATGCAGGTTGAGAGCACACGGGTCAGCTGAATGCTTCTGCTGCCCACGTTGTTCACTCTTACCGACCTTGTGATAACATCGAGCTTATAAAACGCCGTATATACGAGCACGACCTCAAGTCCCGAGGGCGTGTCCTCAAGAGTTATCTCAAGGGTTTCACAGCCGCTGTTGTCGGTCGCAAAGGTAGCAGGCATACCCTCAAGAGCAGGCTTGCCTCTGTAGATCCTGTGAGACTTGTATCTGAGATCGACCGCAGTCATGCCCTTATCATCGAGTATCTTGAATGCCGCCTCTCTGTAGTCACCGATTCCGAAGCAGGAATACTCAAAGGGAGTAGTATCAAGGAAGGTCGCACGGTCACGGTTGTTTTCCAATGGGGTGAGGGGGCTTTCATCAAATCTCAGCAGGTAGCCGAGATCTTCATCGGGAACTTTCGCTCCGAAATAAACGTGGCAGAGGTAGCCCTCCTCGGTGTATTTCATCATGTAGCTTGTATTGTTTGCATCAAGCCGGAAGCTTCGATCTTTTTCGCTGTAAAAAATGCTCATTATATCACTCCGTTTCTGAAATTGCAGGCAGAACAGCCGCTTACCACTATTATAGCAAGTACAAATGGTTTTTGCAAGAGTGGAAAACGTTTTCGGAAAAATAAATTATCCCGATTTCGATATGTCCTGCCGTAAATAATAAATTACCATACTGCCTGCAGGAACTATTGGGGAAAACCTTTCTGAAGAAAGGTTCTTCCCCAAACCCCTTTCCAAAGACTTTTAACTCTTTTTGGCTGGGGGGAGGCTTTCTATCAAAGAACGCAAAAGCTTGATACATAGATGCTTTGTCATAATGCAGCTCCCCCCAGCCAAAAAGGAATTAGAAGTTTTAGGGAGGGGGGTCCGGGGGGAGGACCCTTTTTCAAAAGGGTCTCCACCCGATAACTCCCGCAGGCAGTACGGTAAACTATCGTTTGCGGCAGGTCACAACTGAATTGGGATATTGCATTTTTAAGGAAAGTATGCTATACTATTTTTGACAGCTCTGGCAGACTGCACAAATTTACCTCCCTTAACAAAATTAAGTTTGTGCAGGATTCCGCCATAAATACGTTTGCTGTCAGCCGTATATATTATGAAAGCGCAGACAACGCTTTCCGAATAAGGAGTTGAACGTCTTGACCGATTTACAGTTTGACAACTGTATCCGCCTTATGATCGACAAAGACAGAAACGCCCTTAAAGATATCTACACCGCCTACGCAAAGCAGATATACCGAGTTATCCTCGGTATAGTACGCTCACCGCAGGACGCCGAGGATCTTACCTCGGACTTCTTCCTGAAGATATGGGAGATCGCTCATACATACAGAAGCGGTCAGGGTCACAGGCGATGGCTCACAGTAATCGCCAGAAACCTTGCTCTTGATTATCTCAGGAAAAACCACCCCGAGGAGTTCACTCTCGATGATGAGAACAGCTCCGCTTATGAGCTCTCTGACGGAACCTCCGTTGAAGAAAACGTCTCGCAGAAAATGACTCTCGACAGAGCGCTTTCCCGACTCTCAAAAAAGGAGAGAGAAACCGTGGAGATGAAGCTCGGTATGGAGCTTACATTTACCGAGATAGCAGAGCTCACAGGAGAGCCTCAGGGAACGGTAGCGTGGAGATATCGGCAGGCAGTTTCAAAACTTAAACAGATCATGGAGGAGGAACAGCTATGAGCTTTGACATTGAAAAGCTTTACAAAGAGAATATAGATAGCTCTGTCCCCGACATGGATAAGCTCTGGGACAGGATAGAGAACCGTCTCGACGAACAAGAGAAGGCAGACAGCAAAACGGAGCATCACAATATTACGCCGTCGGCAAGGCCTAAGAGAAAGCTTGTTAGCCTTATTGCAGTTGCAGCCTGTGCAGTTATCGCAGTTACGGGGGCATTCGTTATCATGAACGGCAATAAGCTGAGCACCGACAGCTCCTCGGCAAACAGCACAAGGAACGCATCGGACAAAAACGTCTCTAAAAAGGCTTCGGGCGAAATGAAGTTCAACGGGGACATGGCAGACAATGCCGATGACGATAAGAACCTCGCAATAAGGTCTGATGAAGCAGAGGGCTTTGCTCCCGAGCAGACCGACAATGCCGAGGAGATCGAGGCAGTCAACAACGAAGCAGAGGACACAGAAGAGAACACAGCTCAGGCAGCAGCCCCGAAAAGCGAGGGTGAGCAGTCGCTGAGCGTAAATAATAAAACAGGTGCGACCTCTGCAACAGCCGCAGCGAGCGACAACACAGCAGCTTCTGACTCAGTTCAGTCAGCAGATAAGGATATTTCAAAGCAGGTAGAGGATCGTGTGAACGAGCTTCTTGAAAGCGAGGAATACCTGAACGCAGACGCAAGCCATAAGGCGGAGCTTGTAACTGCACTGTTTGACGAGCTGACCGAAGAGGGCACTGTGACTAGCTACAGTGTTGACGAGTCGGCCGACAGAGCCTATTGTGAAGGCAATGGCTTTGCGGTCAGCGTCACGCTGGGAATATAAAAGACAGCAGGGGGCAAACCCCAAAAGGGAGGAAATATTATGAAAAAGGTAAATATAAAGAGAATGGCAGCAGGTCTCTGCTCGGTAATAATGATGATATCCGCAGCTTCCTGCGGCAGCACAGACAGCTCAAAGGCCGATAAGAAGAGCTCCTCAAAGGCAGCGGTTGCTGCCAAGACAAACAGCGAGCCCACAGCGGCAAAAGCACCTGCCCGTGATATGAATCAGGAGAAGGGTCTTGTTCAGGAGATATCGGCAGAAACAGAGAACACAGATGACGGTGCCTTATATATGACAAATGATACTGCTATGGCAGCAGGTGATTATGCTCCGAAGGGCGGCACAACAGCAGCAAGTGCAGGTGCTGAGAATACCGAAGAGTACGCTCACGTTGAGGAAAACGGCTTCATCGACACGGCAGATCAGCCGATCTCAACTTTCTCGACAGATATCGACACAGCTTCCTACACAAACGCAAGGCGTATGATAAACAACGGCTATATGGTCTATGCCGACGCAGTAAGAACTGAAGAGTTCATCAACTACTTCAAGTATGACTATCAGATGCCGAACGGCGAAGCAGTGTCTATCAACACCGAGCTCTCCGACTGCCCGTGGAATCCCGAAGCAAAGCTTATGCTCGTAGGTATCCAGGCTATGGAGGCTCCCGTTCAGGATATCGACTCAAACATAGTATTTCTGATAGATGTCAGCGGCTCAATGGAGGACGAGAACAAGCTCCCTCTGGTAAGAGAGGCATTTGCAATGCTCGCTGACAACCTTGGTGAAAATGACAGGGTATCTATCGTTACCTATGCAGGCGAGGACAGAATAGCCCTCGAGGGTGCAAAGGGCAGCGACAAGGACACTATCGTCAGCACACTTAATTCCCTTACAGCAGGCGGCTCTACCGCAGGTGCGGCAGGAATAAACTCCGCTTATGCACTGGCTGAGAAATATTTCATCAAGGGCGGCAACAACAGAGTTATCCTTGCTACAGACGGCGACCTCAATGTCGGCGCATCAAGTGCAGAGGAGCTTACGGCTCTTATTGAAGAAAAGAGAGATTCGGGCATAGCACTTTCTGTTCTCGGCTTTGGCGAGGGCAACTTCAAGGACGCAAGGCTCGAAGCCCTTGCAGATAACGGCAACGGCAACTACGCATATATCGACACTATCGACGAGGCCAAGAGAGTTCTTGTTACCGAAATGAACGGCACAATGTTCACAGTAGCCAAGGACACCAAGGTTCAGATAGAGTTTGATGACAGCAAGGTGCGCTCCTACAGACTGGTAGGCTATGAGAACAGGCTTCTCAACACAGAGGATTTCGATGACGATACCAAGGACGCAGGCGACATCGGCTCGGGTCAGCAGGCAACAGCCCTTTATGAGATAATTCCGACAGGCGGTCTTGAGGGAGACCTTCTGAACGTATCGGTCCGCTACAAGTATCCCGAGGAGAGCGAGAGCAGGCTTGTACAGAGCACAGTAAACGCATCTCAGTACAGCTCGCAGAGACCTGCAAATCTCGAATTTGCGTCTCTGGTGGCAGAGTTTGCAATGTACCTCAGGGGCAGTGAGTATCTTAATGACCTCACCCTCAGTGAGATAATCGGTCAGCTAAAGAGTGCCCAGCATCAGGAGCCCGAGCTTATCGAAATGGCAATTAATTACGCTCAGCTTTCATAATTGATATATTGATCGCTTACTGCCGTAACCGAATCAGGATAAAAAAAGGACTGCCGAAAGGCAGTCCTTAGTTTTGTTATGTATTACTTGATATAAGCCTTGAACTCCTCGTTCTCTCTCTTGAGGCCCTCGATGTCGCCCTTAACCTGACCGATCTCAA
Source organism: Ruminococcus sp. UBA4385 (assembly GCA_002391065.1). The sequence goes on from DGRP01000096.1 coordinate 8,803, forward strand.
CATCAAGCTTTTCCTTCTCGCTGCTGAAGCCCTTAGCCTTCTCCTGCAGTGCAATGATCTGTGAATAGATCTCGTCAGCCTGCTTGCCAAGCTCTATAGACTTGTTCTCCTTGTCAGCGATACCGAGCTGCAGCTCGTCGATCTTCTTGTTGTTCTGCTCGATCTGCTCCTGTGCGAACATACGCATTTTTTCCTGTGGGCTCATAACTTCATCCTCCATATTCTTGCTAAAATTTGTAATACTTGCTTTTTCTGCTTCAAGCTTCTTCTGCTCTGCTGCTCTCTGAGCCATCTCCTCCTCAATTGAAGGCATTGTAGACTCATATACCTGCTCAACCTTGATGTCATCATCAAGCTCGATAGGCTCTATCGAAGGCATCTCAGCGATCCCGTCATCATATGAGAGATCAGGTACCTGAAGCTCCTCCATTACAGGCTCTTCAGCCTTTACAGACTCGCTTGGCTGCGGAACATGGTTCTCGGCAGGCAGCGGCTCAGGCTCTTTGACAGGCTCGGGCTGCTTTACGGGGCTTGCCTCTGCTGCGCCTGTCTCAAATGTAGATGTGCTGTTTCTCTTTGCTATGCTGTTAGCAAGGTTTACAACCTTCTGGTCAACATCAGGCTTTTCGATCTTGGGCTCTTCCTTAGGCTCGGGCTTAGCTTCAACCCCGATCTTCGGACCCTTATGCGCATTCGCTCTTGCAAAATGCTCGCCCATAACGTTCTCGACGGCCTTTATATCATTGATGTCCTTTCCGAAAAACTCAGCGACCTCTTTCGCACTCCTGCCCTTGTTGAGCATAGATGCTATACCAACAACGCTGTGGTCAACAAAGCCGTCATCGTCCATAGTCAGATTGAGCGAAGGTGTAAACGGCTCGCCCGTTACAGCAGGCTTGTCGTTCTTTGCCTTTCTGCCGAAGGGGAATCCCTTTTTGCCGTTTGATGCAGGCTCAGCACTGCTCCTTTCAGGCTGGATAAAGCTTCTGTAATCAGGCCAGTGCTTTTCAAGGATATTAGGAACATTGCCCGCAGGCATTCCTACCTCCTTAGCAATCTCTTCTGTGGAATAGCCCTCTTTATAAAGGCGGACAAGTGTATCGCCGATGCCTTCCTGTTTCTTTGCCAATTATATCAATCCTTTCAGATAATCACTCGCCGAAATAAACGGCTGCCAATAACTATTAATATTATACAACAATTTTTTCATATTGTCAATACAAAATATTAAATTTCATACATTCTGACCTGAGCCCGAAAACAGGGGCGTTATAACATTTCCAAACACAACAGGCTGTGTCTGAGCGTAGAATTATGTAAAAAAAATGTTTCAATACGTTAAAGATTAGTCAAAGTGTAGGAATTGCTATTGACTTTTTTTGAGGAATGTTTTATAATATATTTGCTATATTATTTAATTGGAGGTTTTAAAAATGGGCAGAGTTTATAACTTTAGTGCAGGCCCTGCAGTGCTTCCCGAGGAAGTACTCAAGGAGTGCGCAGACGAAATGCTCGACTACAAGGGAACAGGCATGAGCGTAATGGAAATGAGCCATCGTTCCAAAGCTTATGACGAGATCATCAAGGAAGCTGAGAAGGACCTCAGAGACCTTATGAATATTCCCGACAACTACAAGGTTATCTTCAGACAGGGCGGAGCTTCGCTGCAGTTTGCTGAGGTACCTATGAACCTGATGAAGAACGGCAAGGCTGCCTACATCATCACAGGTCAGTGGGCTAAGAAGGCTGCTGCTGAGGCTGAAAAGTTCGGTGAGGTAGTAAGAGTAGCTTCTTCGGCTGACAAGACCTTCTCTTACATTCCTGATTGTTCAGACCTCGATATTCCTGAGGACGCAGACTATGTTTACATCTGCGAGAACAATACTATTTACGGTACAAAGTACAAGACACTGCCTAACACAAAGGGCAAGGAGCTCGTTGCTGACGTATCAAGCTGCTTCCTGAGTGAGCCTATCGACGTTACAAAGTACGGCGTTGTATACGGTGGTGTTCAGAAGAACGTTGGTCCTGCAGGTGTACAGATCGTTATCGTTCGTGAGGATCTTATCGCTGACGGTCCTGCATTTGCTCAGACACCTTCCATGATGAACTGGAAGCTTCAGGCTGACAACGATTCACTTTACAACACACCTCCATGCTACGGCATCTATGTTTGCGGCAAGGTATTCAAGTGGA
>DGRP01000015.1 GCA_002391065.1 Ruminococcus sp. UBA4385
TGTTCAAGGACGAGGTAAGAGTGGTAGGCAAGGCGCTTGGTCTGCCTGACGGAATGGTATACCGTCAGCCGTTCCCGGGACCGGGGCTTGGAGTAAGGTGTCTCGGAGCTATCACGAGAGACAGGCTTGAGGCAGTTCGTGAGAGTGACGCTATCCTGCGTGAGGAGTTTGCAAAGAACGGACTTGAGGGCAAGGTATGGCAGTACTTCACAGCAGTGCCGGATTTCAGGTCAGTGGGTGTTAAGGACGGAAAGAGGACATTTGCATATCCTGTAATTATCCGTGCGGTAAACACCAAGGACGCCATGACAGCGACCGTAGAGAACGTCCCCTTTGAGCTGCTTGAGCACATCACAGCCCGTATCACAGCCGAGGTCGAGAACGTAAACCGCGTGCTTTATGATCTGACACCTAAGCCTAGTGCTACTATAGAATGGGAGTGACTCTCCCCCCTATAAAAAGCCAAAAGCCTTGCCTGACAAATCAGGCAAGGCTTTTTATCAGTCTTTTTTCAGTTCATCGAACTTCTGCGCTATTGATGGGCTGTTCGCAGTTAGCCTCTTTATGGTGATTTCGTCGATCTTGTTGTTTGCCTTTCTGAGGTGATCGCTCGAAAGCAGAAGATTGTCCTTGACCTCCTGCAAGTGGCGGATAGAATCGTCAATCGCCTTGATTGCATCGTTGAAACGCTCCGTTGCATTGTGGTAGTGCTTCTCAAACAGCTTCTTGAAATTGTCAAGGTTGCCCTCAAAGTTTTCTATGTCTATGTTCTGTGCCTTATACTGACTGAGCTGTCTCTTATAGCCGACTGCGTTCATAGCCGAATTTCTGAGAATTGAAATCATCGGTATGAAAAACTGAGGTCTGATAACATACATTTTCTCGTAATGATAGGACACGTCAACAATGCCCTGATTGTAAAGCTCGTTGTCAGCCTCAAGCAGGCTTACCAGTACCGCATACTCACAGCCCTTTTCACGTCTGTCCTTGTCAAGCTCCTTGAAGAAGTCCTCGTTCTTGTGCTTGGTTTTGGTGGTATCGGCTTCGTTTTTCATCTCAAACATTATGGAGACTATCTCTGTGCCGTCTTCGTCATAGTCACGGAAAATGAAATCTCCCTTACTGCCTGAATCTTCCGAGACCTTGTTGTCCTTCTCAAAATATGCTCTCGGAAATGCTGTCATTCTGATAGAGTTGAACTCATTTGAACAGTGCTGTTCAAGGCTCTCTCCTATCATTTTTGTGGACATTTTTGCCTTCATGTCCTTGTAGTACTCAACCTGCTCGTTAGCCATTCTGAGCTTTGCCTCATAGTCAGCTTTCTGAGTGTCACGCTCAACCTCGACCGCCTTGACAGCCTCGCTTATCTCGTACTTCTTTTCCTGATCCTTGTTCTTGATCTCCAGTTCCATGAGCTTTATCTTGTTGTTCTTTGCAGTCAGCTCATCTCTTACCTTGGAGAGCTCCTCCTGAGCCGCAGTGCGCTCATCGCTCTTGACCTTGTCTATAATCAGCTCATGTTCACGGCTTGTCGCTTCGAGCTTCTCTTTCAGGCTTGCAATCTCCGTATCTTTTTTCGATACAGTCTCCTTGAACTCATCAAGGCGCTTTTCACCCTCGGAGCGCTCCTCGGTTATAGCCTTGTCAAGCTCCAGCTTGTGCTCGTGAGAAAGGCTGTCAAGCTGTGTCTGAAGTGCCTTCACCGTGTTCTGAAGCTCAGCTATCTCCTTGTCGGATTCGTTCTTTATCTGCTGAACCTTCAGCTGAAGAGCAGCCTTGTACTTTTCCTTGTCATCGCTTCTTATCTCGGAAACTCTCTGCGAAACCTCGCTGCTGAATTCGGCAGTTCGTACCTGCTCGGCCACCTTTGCATAATTAGTCTCGTCAAGGTCTATGAACTGTCCGCAGTTCGGGCATTTTATCTGTGGCATTGTTATCTTCCTTTCTTATATAATGGGGAAATGGGGAGAGCCCTGAAAGAGCTCCCCCCGAATGTGTATATCTGTATCAGAGTGCTGCAAGCTTTGCAAACTGTGCCTTGAGTGCAGGATAGATCTCAACATAAAGCTGATAGAACTTCTCATACTCCTTGCTTCTCTGAGCGTCAGGCTGCTGTATCTTGTCTGTCTTTACTACTGCATGGCAGGCCTCGGGAACGCTGGAATAGATACCCGCACCGACTGCAGCAAGCAGTGCAACTCCGAGGGCAGGACCCTCCTTAGATGAAGCTGTCTTCACCTGGCAGCCGTAAAGGTCAGCAAGCATTGATCTCCACAGCGGAGAGCTTCCGCCGCCGCCGCAGGCCATCATATCGGAAACGTTGATATTCATTTGTCTGAACACTTCTACGCAGTCACGCAGAGAATAGGAAACACCCTCCATAACGGCTCTGAGCATATCCTTCTTTGTATGCATAGCGGAAAGACCGAAGAAAACTCCTCTTGCGTCCGGGTCAAGGTGCGGAGTTCTTTCTCCCATAAGATAGGGCAGGTAAAGCAGTCTGTTAGCGCCCACAGGAACAGTCTCTGCCTGCTTATCCATGAGGTAGTACTCATCAACACCCATGTACTTTGCGGTCTCCATCTCGCTGTGACAGAAGTTATCCCTGAACCACTTCAGAGACAGTCCTGCACCCTGAGTAACACCCATAACGTGCCATGAGTTCGGAACTGCCGCACAGCAGGTATGTACTCTTCCGAGAGTATCTGTTGACATCTGAGATGTATGTGCAAACACAACTCCCGATGTGCCGATAGTTGTGAAAGCCTTTCCGTCCTCGCAGACACCTGTGCCGATTGCAGCCGCAGCATTGTCTCCGCCGCCGCCGACAACTATAGTGCCCTCTTTAAGACCTGTAAGCTCAGCTATCTGCTTTGTGACTCTTCCTGTCACCTCGCAGGATTCGTAAACCTTAGCAAGCATTGACATATCAATGTCAAGCCCCTTGCAGACCTCCTCAGACCAGCAGCGGTTAGCAATATCAAGAAGCTGCATACCCGATGCGTCAGAAACCTCGGTCGCATATTCGCCTGTCAGGATAAATCTCAGGTAGTCCTTCGGCAGCAGTATATGTCTGCACTTTTCGTAGATGTCAGGCTCGTTGTTTCTCACCCAGAGGATCTTAGCAGCCGTCCAGCCTGTGAGGGCAGGGTTAGCGGTGATAGAGATAAGCTTGTCTCTTCCAAGCTTCTGATTCATCTCCTCGACCTCATTAGCAGTTCTCTGGTCGCACCAGATGATAGATTTTCTAAGTACATTATTGTCCTTGTCAAGCATAACAAGTCCGTGCATCTGTCCCGAGATACCGATGCCTGCGACCTCGTCGCCCTTGACACCGCTTTCATCAAGCACAGCCTTTATAGTAGTCAGCATAGCGTCTGACCAGTCCTTAGGGTCCTGCTCAGCGTAGCCGTTCTTGGGCTGATACATGGGGTACTCAACAGTTACCGATGAAACCACCGTGCCGTCCTCCTTGAAGAGAACAGTCTTAGTACCGCTTGTACCGCAGTCAACACCTAAAATATAAGCCATTTTCAACACTCCGATCTGATTTATTTGCGAAAGGGCGCACTAGCCCTCTTTTTCCAGTACAAAGTAGGTATCCTTATCCTCCTCAACGAGCTTTACGATCCTCCAGCCGAGGGTAACAAGATCGTTGAGCTTTTCGATCTGAGAGAACCTGTCAAGGTCGGGAGCAAAAGGATATTCAGTGCTCTGCGACTTTGAAACGTAAACCTTCTTCTGCATACCAAAACCTCCTTGAAATCAAAAACAAGTACCTATACACTTCTATTATACAACATCTTGTATATAATTGCAAGAGGGTTTGCACAAAAAATATTAACAGAAAAGGTTTAATTTTTTCATTTTTATAGAAATATTAAAGGAGCACGTCGAAAAATGACGTGCTCTCTGTGATCTTATATTATTTTGGAAAGAAACTCAACGAGCCTCGGGTTCTTCGGGTTGGAGAAAAACTCCTTCGGCGGCGCCTGCTCAAGAACGTTTCCGTCTGCCATAAAAAGCACACGGGAGGCAACCTCTTTTGCAAAGCTCATCTCATGAGTTACCACTGCCATAGTCATGCCCTCGTCTGCAAGGCGCTTCATAAGCTGTAATACCTCGCCGACCATTTCGGGGTCAAGCGCCGAGGTAGGCTCGTCAAAGAGTATCATCTCGGGGTTCATAGCGAGAGCCCTTGCAATAGCTATCCTCTGTTTCTGTCCTCCTGAAAGAGTCGAGGGGTAAGCCTCAGCCTTATCGGGCAGCCCAACTACCTCAAGAAGCTCCTCGGCCATTGAATCAGCCTGGGGCTTGGTCATCAGCCCGAGCTTTACAGGCGCTATAGAGATGTTCTGCCTTACTGTCAGGTGAGGGAAGAGGTTAAAGTGCTGAAACACCATTCCCATTTTCATACGAAGCTTATTCAGCTCGTGCTCGCTTGCCTTTGTAAGGTCCTTTCCCTCAAAGATTATTTCTCCCGAGGTCGGGGTCTCCAGCATATTCATACAGCGCAGAAAGGTTGATTTTCCCGAGCCCGAAGGACCGACTATAACGATCTTCTCGCCCTTTTCGATCTTCTCGTTGATGCCGTTGAGTACAGTAACTTCGCCGAAGGTCTTGACAAGATTTTTAATTTCTATCACTTTTTGCCAGTCTCCTTTCAAGCCTCATTACCAGATGGGACAGGATCATGACCATAATAAGATAAATCATCGCCACAGCTATCAGAGGCATAAAAGCACTGTAGGTCTGGCTTCTGATAATATCTCCGCCCTTAGTAAGGTCAACTATGCCGATATAGCCTGCAACAGAGGTCTCCTTCAGCAGCACTATGAACTCATTCGCAAGTGCGGGCAGTATAGCCTTGAATGCCTGCGGAAGAATAATGAACATCATAGTCTGCCTGTAGCTGAAGCCAAGGCTTCTGCCTGCTTCAAGCTGACCGCCGTCAACCGACATTATTCCCGAACGCACTATCTCAGCGACATAAGCCCCCGAGTTAATTCCGAAGGCAAGTATCGCCACTATGTACTTGCTAAGCTCCACCGACCCGAAAAACACTACCGAGCCGAAGATAACAAAGTACATTATCATAAGCTGAACTACCATAGGTGTTCCTCTGATGACAGTGAGGTATATCTTGCAGAAAACATTAAGCACCTTGAAGCGTCCTGTCTTATCGTGGGTTGAGCGAACGATCGCTACCATGAAGCCTATCAGAAAGCCCAGAAGAACTGCTCCGACAGTAACTATCAGCGTGGTCTTCAAGCCGTTTACAAGGTATTCCCAGCGTGCGCCCTCTATAAAATTCTGTTTGAATTCAGTTATAAAGCTGTAATGCATTGCTTTTACCGATTCCCCTCAGCGGAGAGATCAATCCTTTCTTACGATGATTACCTGCTTAGCAGTGGTGTAAGAGTCGGAGAAGAGAACGTTCTTCTTTCTGTCTTCTGTAACTGTCATACCTGCAACACCTACATCTGCCTTGCCCGACTGTACAGCCGAGATGATAGAGTCAAACTGCATATCGTCTATCTGGAGCTCATAGCCAAGCTCATCGCAGACAGCCTGCATCATATCGCAGTCAAGACCTACGATCTTGTCGCCGTCCTTCTTCTCGTATGGAGGGAACTCCGCATTTGTAGCCATAATAAGCTTACCCTTGCTTCTGTCAGCATTCTCGGGTGAGGTATAAGCGCTCTTGTCGTTAGAATCATCTATCCAGTTTTTCTTGATAGCATCAAGTGTGCCGTCTTCCTTCAGCTTCTTCAGAGCGGCATTGATATCTGCCTGGAGCGCAGTGTTATCAAGATTCATAGCGATAGCGTACTCCTCGTCAGCGAAGGGCTCATCAAGTATCTCAATATCGTCATTCTTTGAAACGAACACCTTTGCAGGCTCGTTATCAATGATGACAGCGTCAACCTTGCCCTGTTTCAGAGCCTGAACTGCATCTGCACCCTTGTTGAAACGCTCTACCTTAGCATCTTTAACATCTTCGGCGTAGATGTCACCTGTAGTTCCGAGCTGAACACCTATGGTCTTTCCGTCAAGATCCTTAATGCTGTGAACTGTGTTTGCGGGTGTTCCGCAGGCAGTGAACATTGTTACGCACATAAGTGTGCTCATTGCAATTGCTGCTAATTTCTTCATAATGATACGTCCTTTCAGTTGAAATAATACTTTAACCTACCCATTATATCACGTTTATACGCTAATTTCAATACTACTTTAATTTTTTTACAAAAATTTGATGAATAGCAAGATTAATCGCCTTTACAAACAGGTTTTGGTGTGTTATACTATCTTATCTGAGTTTATGAGGAGTGCTTTTATGGTATCTTTACTGCTGGCTGTAATATATCTGGCATTTATAAGTCTCGGTCTGCCCGACCCTCTGCTGGGTGCGGCATGGCCGACTATATATAAGGAGCTTGGTGTTCCGCTTGGGTGGTCGGGAATAATCTTTATGATAATTTCCGCAGGCACCGTAGTATCAAGCCTGCAGAGCGACCGCCTTACAAGAAAGCTCGGAGCAGGCCTTGTCACCATGATAAGTGTTATGATGACAGCTGCGGCACTTTTCGGCTTTTCGATAAGCCATTCGTTTGTTATGCTCTGCCTGTGGGCGGTTCCTTACGGTCTCGGAGCAGGCAGCGTTGATGCGGCGCTCAACAACTATGTTGCACTTCACTATGCGAGCCGCCACATGAGCTGGCTTCACTGTATGTGGGGAGTGGGCACAACTATAGGACCGTTTATCCTCAGTAACGCACTTTCCTCGGGCGGAAGCTGGAATGACGGCTACAGGCATATCTGCTATTTACAGCTGGGGCTTACCCTTATTCTTATGCTGAGCCTGCCCCTCTGGAAGAAAAGGGAAGAGCCGCAAAACGGAGAAGGCGGCACCTCGGACAGACCGATGAAGCTGCGTGAGATAATAGCGCTCCCGGGTGCTAAGGAGGTAATGCTCTGCTTTTTCTGCTACTGTGCAGTGGAGCAGACGGTAAGTCTCTGGGCGAGCAGCTTTCTGGTCAAGGTAAAGGGGATAGACAATGTTACTGCGGCAAGGTTTGCAGGGCTTTTCTTCATAGGGATAACAGTCGGCAGGGCAGTGAACGGCTTTGCAACGCTTAAATTCTCGGACAAATTTCTTATACGCTTCGGGCAGTCGGTAATAGGGCTCGGCATACTTATGATGCTTCTGCCGCTTGGAAATACTGTTGCTTTAGCAGGCTTTGTAACGGTCGGAGTTGGCTGTGCGCCCGTGTACCCCTGCATAATCCATTCGACACCTGCACACTTCGGGGCAGAGAGGTCGCAGGCGATCATCGGAGTACAGATGGCAAGTGCCTATGTGGGAACCTCGGTCATGCCGCCTGTGTTCGGAGTGGTGAGCTCGCTGACTGGGCTCAGGGTGCTCCCGATATTTCTGCTGATATTGCTGGCGCTTATGGCCTTCACACATGAACAGCTTTGCAGAAAGACAGCCTGATAAGTTTATCGGGCTTTTATAGTTTTCAGATGAAAAGCTCTTGACAATAATACTAATATATTGTAAAATAATTATAACCACAGGAAAGATCCTGAGGCTATATTATTAAATAAGGAGTGTGTTTTATATGATTTGTAATGTATGCGGTGCTCAGAATGATGATAATGCTGTTGTCTGCTCAACCTGCGGACAGTCATTTACCAATCAGCAGCAGTTTAACGGTATGCCGAACGGTCAGCAGCCCTATGGTCAGCAACCTTACGGACAGCAGCCTTACGGTCAGCCTGTGCAGGGCGGCTTTGGCAATGGTATGCCAAATGCGAATATTGAAAAGAGAGATATTGTAAAGGCGGTTATTTTTACAATTATCACACTTGGAATTTACGGTATTTACTGGTTTGTAAAGCTGACAGATGACAGCAATACTCTGTCGGGAGACCCCAACCAGACACCCGGAATTACAGCCTTCCTGCTGACGCTTGTTACCTGCGGTATCTACGGTATCTACTGGTCATACAAGAAGGGCGAGATCATTGACAGATATATGGCATCAAAGGGTATGCAGGGCTCGAACAATGCGGTGCTCTACCTTGTTCTTTCGATAGTTGGTCTGTCGATAGTTGTTTATGTTCTTCTCCAGTCTGAGCTTAACAAGGCTGCCGACGGACAGTAAGCTATGGACAAGGCGCAGATCAGAAAACGGCTGCTAATACGCTATGCGGCAGTGCTTCTGGTGCTGGGGCTTTACTATGTGCTTGTTACGAAAGGGATATTTGCATTCAAGTGTCCGTTTCGGCTGATAACGGGTCACAAGTGTCCCGGCTGCGGAGCTTCTGCAATGTGTCTCCACTTTGCAAGAGGGGAGCTGAATTCTGCTTTTGCAAGCAACCCTGTGCTGTTCTTTCTCTTTCCGCTTATGGCGGTATGTGCCGCAGTTAAGCTGGTCTTTGTGCCGAGGATAATGATGCCCGAAAGCAAGGTATATAAAGCCGTCATTATCGGAGTGGTAGTGCTGCTGCTTGGTTTCGGGATAGTACGGAACATTTTCAGTATATGAAAAAGGCTCTGACGTTCGTTCGTCAGAGCCTTGTTTATTCAGTGTACATTTACATAGTAAGCAGGATTAAGCACATAGCCGTTGTAGCGTATCTCAAGGTGCAGGTGATCTCCCGTGGAATATCCTGTCGAGCCCATTCTGCCTATCACATCTCCCGACTTTACTCTGTCGCCGACTGTTACATCAAGCGCTGAGAGGTGTCCGTACAGGGTTATGAAGCCGTTTCCGTGGTCTACTATAATGAAGTTTCCGTAGCCGCCGCCGCAGCCGCAGGATTCGGTCTTTCCGTAGTCATGGGTGCAGGTTGTGTTTGTCCTGATTACCACACCGCTTTCGCAGGCATGGACAGGGTCTCCGTGATTGCCCATGATGTCAAGTCCGTTATGGTATGAGCCCCACCTCGGACCTACGCCGTAGGTGATATTGTAGTTGCCGGGCAGCGGCCACTCAAAGTAGTAATCGGGCTCGTACTCATCAATGCTTTCCTTGTTCTTGATTTTCTCACGGTACTCCTTGTGAAGCTGATCGAGCACATCGTTAGCAAGCAGCATTGAGGCAAGTATCTCGTTATCTCTTGCAGTTCCGCCTGTGCCTGTTGATTTTAGCACATCTCCGAGAGAGCCCTCAAACGAGAGCCTTTCGTTATCGTAGGCATCGTTCTGCTTCTGAAGCTGTTTTGTCTCGGCTTCAAGCTGAGCCTGAGCCTTCTTGCTTGAAGCGTAAAGGTCAGTCAGCTCCTGTCTCTGCTTGTTGTACTGCTCCTCCTGAGTTTCGTACTCCTTCTTCTGAGAGTCAAGCTTCTTTTCAAGAGCCTCGTACTCCTCCTTCATTTTCACGAGCTTATCTATCATGCTGTCATCGTGCTTGGCGACACGTTTTATAAGCTCAAGTCTCATAAGCACATCATAGAAGTCATCAGCCTGCAGCACCATATCGGTGTAGCTGTCCGAGCCTGCTATATACATAGCTCTGAGCCTTTTCTTGAAGTCGGAGATAGAGCTTGTGATCTCCTCCTTCTTGTTTTCGAGGTCACGCTCATTTGTAGCTATTTTCATTTCGAGCATAGTCATATAGGTGTTGAGCACATCAAGCTCAGCATTGACTGCGTCGATTTTATCCATTATAAGCTTCTGCTTTTCTTCCTCTTTTTTGATGTCCTCGTTTGCAGCGTCGAGCTTTTCGTTTATCTCCTTCTGCTTTTCGGAAATCTTCTGAAGCTGCTCTGCATATATAGTAAGGTCAGCACCGTAAGCGGCGCTCTCATCGTCCTCGGCGATGCTGTCATCACTCTGCTCATTATCAGAGGTCTGCTCGCCGCTTTCACCTGTCTGCTGAGTGCCGTCGGCAGTTGTGCCCTCGTCATAGAGGGTATAGTTATCGGGGTTCTGCTCATAGTCAGTCTGAGCGTCATACACTTCCTCGGCACCTGCATTTTCAAACGATGCCGAGCCCGATGCTATCCCCAGCGAAAGCGCTGAGGCGCACAGAAAAGATAGAAATTTCTTAAAGCTTGTAAGCCTGTTCATATAAAGCACTTACTCCTTTGGGTATTTGCGAAGGCATACAGTGCCCTACGAATTAAACATAATTCTCAGGGTTCTGCGGTACTCCGTTTATTCTTACCTCAAAGTGCAGGTGGTCGCCTGTGGAATGGCCTGTAGAGCCGACTATTCCGAGAACATCGCCTTGTTCAACGTGCTGTCCCTGAGTTACGGACATATACTGAGAATGACCGTACAGAGTCCAGTATCCGCCGCCGTGGTCAATGATACAGTAGTTGCCGTATCCGCCGCCGCAGCCGCATGAGTAGTTCTTTCCGTAGTCGTGGGTACAGGTGTTGCTGACAAGTATTACAGTTCCTGCCGCAGCCGCACAGATCTTAGCGCCTCTGATACCCGGCGACCAGATGTCGATACCCTGATGGTAAGCTCCCCATCTCCAGCCTACGCCGTAAGAGATGTAGTAGAAGCCCGGGCACGGCCAGGTGAACATCGACTTATCCTTATAGCCGTAGGAAGAATTATCGGTAGAACTTTGGCTGGTATCGGTGGTGCCTGTGCTTGCACTCGAACTCTGTGAGTTTCCGTTACTGTTCGACGAAGAATTGCTGCTCTGCTGAGACTGCTGAGCCTGCTGCGCAGCGAGACGGGCTGCCTCCTGACGCTTGCGTTCTTCCTCCTCGGCCTTCTTGCGCTCTTCCTCTTCCTTCTTCTTGATAGCCTCCTGCTCCTCGAGAAGCGCCTGGATCTGAGCCTCGAATTCCTCGTGCTCCTTGTCGATCTGCGCCTTATTGTTCTCGTAGGCCTGACGGTCTATCTCAAGCTGTTCAATAACAGCCTGACTCTGGGAATAGAGCTCATTGAGCTTAACCTTCTGTGCAGCGTGGTAATCCATCTGCTCCTTTAGTTCAGCCTTATGATCCTCAAGCTCAGCCTTGTCCTCTTCAAGCTTTTTCTGGTCGGCCTCGTACTGAGCCTTCATTTCGCTGAGGTTGTCGATCATGGAATTGTCATGGTCGGCAACACGCTTTACCAGCTCCAGCTTCATGAGCATATCGTAGAAGTCCTCCGCACCGATAAGAATATCGGAGTAGGAGTCGTTTCCTGCGATATAGAGTGCTCTGAGCCTCTGCTTGAACTCACCTATGCCGGTGTCGATCTCGTCCTTTTTGTTTCGGATCATGATCTCGCTGATGCCGATCTGTTCTGTGAGGTCATCTATCTTTGCGCTGATCTCAGCAATAGAGTCTTCAAGCGTAATAATAGTTTCCTCGACAGTTTCGATCTGCTCATTGATGGCGTCCTGGTTTTCCTGTTCCTTTGAGATGTCGTCTTTTGTTGCGTTGATCTGCTCATCAAGTTCAGCCTGTCTGCTCTCGAGCTCATCAAGCTTGTCCTGTGCTGAGGAGATCTTCTTCTTGTTTTCCTTGATAGCGTCGCTCTCTGCCATAGCTGTAGTACTGTTTTTAATGACATTTACACTGCCTGTATTAGCGGCAGCACAGAATGCCATAACAACAGCGGCAGCCGCTGCGAGCAGGCGCTTCATTTTGAAAGTCTCTATGGTCATGATGATCCTCCGATGTCATCTGCGGTATTTATCTTTCTTATCCGACAGATCATTTTTACACTAATATAAAAAGGCAGCCAAAAGAAAAAATGTTACCCCTCTTCCCCCAACTGCCTGTTTTATTGATGATTGATACGGCTTATACCTTCAGGTGCTTGCCTGTACTGATAGATGTACCTATCGCACCGATAACAGCTCCTGCGCCCACATAGGAGAGAGCAACTGCGAGGTATAGGTCACTGAACTTATAAAGGTTCTGCACACCGAGCACCTGCCAGAGGCCGAAATCGTTGTTAAATACATTGTAAACGCCCTCATAAGCGAACTTTGTCAGGAACAGCGCAGCCACGGCGGCGAAAATTCCGACGATCATACCCTCAACGAAGAAAGGTATTCTTATGAAGGAGTTTGTAGCTCCGACGTACTTCATAATATTTATCTCTTTACGTCTGGAGAAAACGCTTGCTCTTGTCGTATTTGAAATAATGACAAGAGAAACTATAACGAGCGCAGCTATAACAGCAAATCCAACGATCGTGAGCACTCTTCTCATGCTGATGAGGAAGTCGGCAAACTCAGTCGGTGACTGAGTGGACTCAACATTAGCGAAGGTCTCGATCTGGGTAGTTGTCTCGCCCATTCTCTGAATATCCCTGACAGTTACCTTAAAGGTATCGGGCAGGGGGTTATCGTCAGCATAGTCGAAGAGGTCTCTTTCCTCATCGGTCATGCCTTCCATCATGTTTTTCCATGCAGCCTCTTTTGAATAGAACGAAACAGTATTTATATTCACGGCTGCTTTGAGGTCCTGCTCCAGCTGATCTATATCAGCCTGACTTGTGCCGTCCTTTATAACGACAACGACCTCACTCTTATCCTCTATTCCTCCGATAATACGGGTAAGGTTAAGCTCCAGCAGTACGGCCACACCGACCATAAGCAGAGAAACCAGCAGGATACAGAACGATGCAAAGGTCATCATTCTGTTTCTCCAAATGCCCTTAAAGCCCTGATTAACGAGGTATCTGAAGCTACTTACTTTCATTTGAGCCCTCCACCACCTCATCAAAGGCGATAGAGCCCTTGTTGATGTTAATGATTCTTCCGCCGAAATAGCGCACCAGATCATGCTCATGAGTTACCATAAGTATCGTAGTGCCGCATTCGTTGATACCTTTAAGGAGCTCAACTATCTCATAGGAAAGGGCGGGGTCGATATTACCCGTAGGCTCATCGGCAATGATGAGCTTCGGGTCATTGACGAGTGCTCTCGCCAGTGCGACACGCTGCTGCTCACCGCCTGAAAGCTCAGTAGGATAAGCCTTTGCCTTATCCGAAAGACCGACCAGACTGATAACATAAGGAACTCTGCTCCTGATATACTTAGAGGGAGCATCAATAACTCTCAGAACGAAAGCTACGTTCTCATAAACAGTCATTGTCGGGATAAGTCTGAAGTCCTGAAAAACCACGCCGATAGTACGGCGAAGCTTCGGGATCTTTCTTCTTCTCAGTTTTCTTAAATTGAATCCGTTGACCAATACAGTACCGCTCGTAGCGTCTATCTCTTTAAGCACAAGCTTGATAAGCGTGCTCTTGCCGGCACCCGAGGCACCGACAACGAATGCAAAATCGCCGTCATTGATCTTCAGATTGACTTTGTTCAGAGCATCCACACCGCTTGAATAGGTAACGGATACGTCCTTAAACTCTACCAAAATTTACACCGCCTTAGTGATTTAGGGTGTCAGCCAGCCGACACCGTGCTCACGGTACAAGATCAGAACTTGACCGGATTAGCTGACAGATACTTCTTAACCATCAGTGCGATCTTGAAGATGATCGCATGGTCAAATTCTCTCAGGTCGAGGCCTGTGAGCTTCTTGATTTTTTCAAGTCTGTACACAAGAGTGTTTCTGTGTACGAAGAGCTTTCTTGAAGTCTCGGAAACGTTCAGGTTGTTTTCAAAGAACTTCTGTATTGTGAAGAGGGTCTCATGGTCGAGAGACTCGATAGAGCCCTTCTTGAACACTTCTTTAAGGAAGGTCTCGCAAAGTGTTGTCGGCAGATGATAAATAAGCCTTGCGATACCGAGGTCATCATAGGACACGATGTTCTTATCGGTATCAAATACCTTTCCTACCTCAAGGGAGATCTGAGCCTCCTTGAAGCTTCTTGCCAGGTCCTTAACGCCCTCAACAACAGTTCCGATACCCACATTTACTCTGGTATAGAACTCGCTCGACAGCGTATCGGAAATAGACCTTGCAAGCTTTTCAAGATCCTTCGACTCAATACCGCTTGAAACCTCCTTGACAAGCACAATGTCGCTTTCGGTGATATTGAAAACGAAGTCCTTGTTCTTGTCGGGGAAGAGGTTCTGAATAACGTCATAAGCTGAAACGTCATTAGTGGAAACTATCCTGATAAGCAGAACAACTCTCGAAATATCGGAGCTGAAATGAAGCTCCCTTGCCTTAACATGAATATCACCCGGCAGAACGTTATCAAGGATAACATTCTTGATAAAGTTGTTCCTGTCATATTTTTCGTCATAATACTGTTTTATGCTCGAAAGGGTTATAGCGAGAATGCTTGCATACTTAGCTGCGACCTCATCTGTTCCCTCAACGAAAACAGCATAGTCGGGCTTCATGTGTGCGCCGAACGGCTTATAGGTGTAGCCGTCACGGACAAAAATGTCGTGTGTGTCGCTGAGATCAAGAGATACAAACTCATTGGTGATGCCTACCTGCGAAAGCTCTGAGCACGCAATTATGGTAGCATTCTCGTCAATAACTCCGATCACGCAATCAATAGTATCACGCATCTGATGAACTACGCTCTGAAATAATCTGTTTGACATGATTTTTCCCCTCTTACCTGCAATAGATTTTCTGTCCGATGCCGCTAAAGCCGACACCGTTTTGACCCTGCTCTCTGACTGCTTCGCAGCCAGAAGTCCGTATAGAGTCATTATAACAAAAAATCATAATTTTTGCAAGTGTTTTATAGCAAAAATACGCAAAAAACTTTTTCCAATTTTCTGCGAACTCCTGCTCGGCCTTTAGATATAACAAATTGTAACACATTTTGACCTCCAGTGTGTGAACATTTTATTAATATCCGCATTTTCGGGGCTCTCAGAGGGCTCTAAACGCGGTATTGAGGGGATTTTTGGTTACAAATTGTAATTTCTTAATTTTTTGTAAATTTGCACAAATCGAAGTTCTCTTCTTCATCAAAATGCTCAAAACTTTCCTGTGCGTCCTTCTTGCAATTTCTTATAAGGTATGCTATACTATAAGACAGACACTCGCCCGTGAGAGGCGAAGCATTATGAAAAGGAGTTTTTTACCATGCTATCGGATATTGAAATCGCAAAACAGGCAAAAATGAAGAAGATCACGGAGATCGCCGCAAAGCTCGGCATTTCCGAGGACGAGCTTGAGCCCTACGGACACTACAAGGCAAAGCTGTCGGAGAGTGTTTTCGAGAGAGTGAAGGATAACCCCGACGGAAAACTTATCCTTGTTACTGCAATAAACCCGACCCCCGCAGGCGAGGGCAAAACCACTGTTTCCGTAGGCCTTGCGGAGAGCCTTAACAAGATAGGCAAAAAGACTGCACTTGCACTGAGAGAGCCTTCTCTCGGACCTGTGTTCGGCATCAAGGGCGGAGCAGCAGGCGGCGGATATGCTCAGGTAGTGCCTATGGAGGACATAAACCTGCACTTCACAGGTGATATGCACGCTATTACTGCTGCCAACAATCTCCTCTGCGCACTGATAGACAATCATCTCCAGCAGGGAAATGAGCTCAGGATAGACCAGAGGCGTATCCTCTTCAAAAGATGCATGGACATGAATGACAGAGCTCTCAGACAGGTGGTTATCGGTCTTGGCTCAAAGGCAAACGGAGTTCCCCGTGAGGACGGCTTCCAGATAACGGTTGCTTCCGAGATAATGGCTATACTCTGTCTTGCGAGCGACCTTGCAGACCTCAAGAAGAGACTTGAGAGAATCCTTGTAGGTTATGACCTTGACGGCAAGCCTGTTTATGCAGGTCAGCTTGGCGGCTGCGGTGCTATGACAGCACTTCTTAAAGACGCTTTGAAGCCTAACCTTGTTCAGACACTTGAAAATAACCCGGCCTTCATTCACGGCGGTCCTTTTGCAAATATCGCTCATGGCTGCAACTCTGTAAGGGCTACAAAGCTTGCGCTTAAAGTTTCCGACTACACAGTTACAGAGGCAGGCTTCGGCTCTGACCTCGGAGCAGAGAAGTTTATGGATATCAAGTGCCGTTTTGCAGGCTTAAAGCCCTCCTGCGTTGTGCTTGTTGCAACTATAAGAGCGCTTAAATACAACGGCGGCGTGCCGAGAGCAGAGCTCACTGCCGAGAACGTTCCTGCGCTTGAAAAGGGCATTGTAAACCTCAGAACTCACATCGAGAACATGAGAAAGTACGGCGTGCCCGTAGTAGTAGCTATCAACCGCTTTGCCTCCGATACCGAGGCCGAGATCGAGGTCATCAAGAGGGTCTGCGCTGAGATGGGCGCCGAGGTATCTCTTGCCGAGATATTCGCAAAGGGCTCTGAGGGCGGTATAGACCTTGCAAACAAGGTAGTAGCTACAATAGATAACTGCGAGAGCAATTACGCTCCGCTTTATGACGAGAAGCTTCCTATCAAGGAGAAGCTTGACATCATCGCAAAGGAGATCTACAGAGCAGACGGCGTTACATACACCTCGCAGGCTGAAAAGGCCCTTGCGGAGATCGAAAAGCTTGGCTTCGACAAGATACCTGTCTGCGTTGCAAAAACACAGTACTCGCTGTCCGATGACCCTGCAAAGCTCGGCAAGCCCGAGGGCTTCAACATCACGGTAAGAGATATGAAGGTATCAGCAGGAGCAGGCTTTGTGGTAGTCTACACGGGAGATATTCTTACTATGCCCGGCCTTCCGAAGAAGCCTGCGGCTAACAGCATTGACTGCGATAACGAGGGCAATATCTACGGATTGTTCTGATCGCTGTATATCAGAGGTATAAAAATGGCAGATGTTATGGTCACGGAGACCACCAAGGAAAAGACAGCATCGGGGGAACAGACAGAAAATAAGCCCGAAGAGCCGAAAAAGCGCTTTCGCTTTCCGAAGCTTCTTGCGGCGGCGCTTATCGTGGCTGCGCTTATGGGAGTGCTCAACTTCATTTCGTGGAGGAGCACTGCCTTCTGCGACTTCTATGCGGCGCACATCTTCCCGATATGGGGAGAGGCGTACGGGCGGCTTACATCGCTTGTGCCGTTCTCGTTCGGAGAGGTGCTTATCTTTCTGGCGGTTTTCGGACTTCCGCTGTCATTCATAGTGCTTATCGTGCTTGTGATAGTGATGAAGAAAAGGCGCAGGAAGCTTCTTAAAGTGTTCGGCTATGTTTACATATGGATACTTGATTTCGTACTTGTGACCGAAACGCTCAACTGCTTTGTTCTCTATCACTGCACTGACTTTGCACATTTAAACGGTATAAGCTCGGGTGAGCACACCCACGCAGAGCTTGAAGAGCTCGGGGCTGTACTGACCGCAAAAATAAACGCACTGAGCACTCAGGTGCAGCGTGACGAAGAGGGGCATTTCGTTTTGACTGCCGATACTAATGAGACTGCAAGGAAGTCGGTTGAGGCGCTTGGAAAAGAATTTAAGAACTTTGACGGCTTTACTGTCAGACCGAAGCCAATATACTTCTCGTTCTTTATGAGCCAGATGGATCTGATGGGGATATACTTTCCGTTCTCAATGGAGGCTAACTACAACAACGATATGTACAAGGCAAAGCTTCTGAACACTGTCTGTCATGAGCTTGCACACACAAAGGGCTTTATCCGTGAGGACGAAGCGAACTTTATAGCCTTTATGGCTTGCAGCAGGTCTGAGAATGCGGAGTACAGATACTCGGGCTATCTTGCTGCACTCACACAGGTGAGAGGGAAGATATTCGATTATGCAGATGAGGACACAAAGATAGCCTTTGACAGCGCTATAAATGACCTCGTCTGGGCGGACATTGACGGCAACAGAGCATACTGGCAGAGCGTTGATGAAGCCGAGGACACAGTCTTTGACAGCGAGACGGTGGGGGAGATATCTCAGAAGGCGCTGGAAACGAACCTGCAGATGAACGGCATAGAGGACGGTACAGAGTCTTACGGCAGAATGGTGGACCTTATGCTCGGGTACTATGCCGATAAGGGTGATATCTGATGAAAAGGCTTACAGTACTTTTGCTGGCGGTGCTGCTGACTGCCTGCGGACAAAGGGCTGAGGAAAGCTCCGAAAAGACGCTCACGCAGACAGGAACATCGGCGGTAACAACTACGGCTGTTACAACAGCTCCGCCCGAGAGCATACCCGATGAGAGCACTACTGATGAGCAGGAGGAACAAATGAGCTGGACTCTTTTTGAGGAGCTTTACCCGAAGCTCGATGACAAGGACAGGAGCTTTCGCAATTACGCACATAACAGTCAGGTGGAGATAGACGGCTATATCGAATACGGGCAGGCAAATGAGCCTGTCTGCGATCTTATCCTCGGAGATGTGTCATTCTCGGGAGTGGGCTGCGAGGTGGTTGCGGCATATAATTACCTCCGCTATACAGGCAATGAGCGTGACATAGCAAAGCTTACCTTTGATTTTGAGAAGAACGGTCTTTACGCACCTAGCGGAAGGCTGGGCTCAAACCCGAGGAAGATAAGGGGGCTTTTTAATGCTCTCGGTATCAGCTATGAGCGCTATCTTGACCCGGCCGACTGCATTAAGGCTCTTGAGGCAGGCAAGCCGTTAATATTGTCGTTCCATACGGGGAACTCTATTTTCAGTGAGGTGCATACCGTCTTTATCATGACGGAGAACGCACAGCACTATGTGTTCAACCGCTACAACGAGAGCAAGGAGCGCTATCCCTTTGATACGCTCTATGATATAATCAAAAAGGACGCACTTTTCATAGTTGCGTACACACCGACAGATTGAGGTGCAGATATTGACTTATGAATATATTACCCGTTCGGCTGAGGAAACTATAGAGCTCGGAAGGCTTATAGGAGAACAGCTGAGGGGCGGAGATATAATAGCCTACAAGGGCTCTATGGGGGCAGGCAAGACCACTATGACCCGTGGGCTCACACAGGGGCTGGGGCTCGGAGATGCGGCATTTTCACCGACCTTTGCGCTTGTGAACGAGTACAGGGGAGAGGGTCTTACGCTTTACCACTTTGATATGTACAGGATAGGCTCGGCACTTGACCTTGAAACTACGGGCTTTTTTGACTACCTCGATGATGAGAGCGTGCTTGCGGTTGAGTGGTCTGAAAATATCGAGGAGGAGCTTCCCGATGAGCGTATCATAGTAACGCTCGAAAGAGTTGACGATGACACAAGAAAGATAACTATAGACGGAGATGAAAGGTTTGCACATCTTAGCGATTGATACCAGCGGTAAGACCGCATCGGTAGCCGTTACTGACGGAGAGAAGCTTCTCTGGGAGAAAACTGTGTACACAAAGCTTACGCACTCGCAGGTGATACTGCCTATGGTGAGCGAGGCTTTAAGAGAGCTGGAGCTTGACTATCCCGACATTGACTGTGTGGCTGCCGCAAAGGGACCCGGCTCATATACGGGGCTTCGGATAGGCTGTGCGGCTGTAAAGGGCATGAGCATGGGCTGCGAAAGCTTAAAATGCGTAGGCATATCCACGCTTGAAGCGCTTGCTTACGGCTCGGTGACATACAGGGGAAGGATAGTCTCTGTAATGTATGCAAGACCGAACATCTGCTACGCAGGTGTGTACGAGTCTGACGGCATGGTGGTCAGAAACCTGAGGGCTGACGAGGTCATAAGGGAGGACGAGCTTTTTCCCTCGCTAGACACAGAGGGCGGACTGCTTCTCACAGGAGATCATGCGGCAGCGATAAAGGAGAAGTACTTTGCCGATAATGACAGCGTTATCCTTGCACCTGTAAGCCAGAGACTGCAAAGGGCATCGTCACTTTGTCTGGCGGCTGAGGCGCACAGGGCTGAATGGGACAGCTCCGACAAGCTGACGGTGGAGTATCTTCAGATAACCAAAGCACAAAAGGACAGAAAGGAAAGTAAGTCATGAAAATAGCAATAGGAAACGATCATGCCGCACCCGAGCTCAAGCTTGCGGTAAAGGCTCACCTTGAGGAAAAGGGCTTCGAGGTAATAGACAAGGGCTGTGCAGTCGGAGAGAAATGCGATTATCCCGATGCGGCTGCTGCTGTCTGCCGTGAGATAACCGAGGGAGACTGCGAGCTTGGCATACTTATCTGCGGAACAGGGCTTGGAATGTCCTACGCTGCGAATAAGATAAAGGGGATAAGGGCAGCCTGCTGTTCGGATTACTTCTCGGCAAGGCTTTCAAGGGAGCACAATAATGCGAATGTGCTTTGCTTCGGGGCGAGAGTAGTCGGCGAGGGCACAGCGCTTGACCTTGTGGACATTTTTGTGGATACTCCGTTCTCGGGCGATGAGCGCCACCAGAGAAGAATAGACAAGATAACGGCTCTTGAAAACGCATAATAAAAGAACTTCCGCAGTTTAATCGCTGCGGAAGTCAGCTTGTTGCAAAAGTTCTTTTAAAAGGGGTCTGGGGCGATAGCCCCAGTGGGGCAAATGGGGCGAAGCCCC
>DGRP01000016.1 GCA_002391065.1 Ruminococcus sp. UBA4385
ATGCCTATGCACAGGCAGATGATCCAGTTCTTTATAAAGCCTGCGATAACGTAGTTCACTACCGAGATAGCCGCTACAAGTATCGCATAGGGAAGCTGAGTTGAAACGTGCTCGACGTGGACACACTCTGCGCCTGCCGATGCCATGATAGTTGTATCCGAGATGGGCGAGCAGTGGTCTCCGCAGACAGAGCCTGCCATGCAGGCTGAAATGGAGATTATCATCATTGTGTGGTCTTTCCCTGCAAATACGCTTACAACCAGCGGAATAAGTATTCCGAAGGTACCCCACGAGGTTCCTGTTGCAAAGGCGAGCAGTGCGGAGATTATAAAGATCACCGCAGGCAGGAAATTGCTGAAATAGCCTGTGTTGCCGTCAAGAAGGCTCTTTACATACTCTGCCGCACCGAGACTGTCGGTCATAGCTTTAAGTGTCCATGCAAAGGTGAGTATGAGTATTGCGGGCACCATTGCCTTGAAGCCTTCGGGCAGGCACTCCATTGCTTCCTTGAAGGAGATTATCCTTCTCAGCAGATAGAAAACTATCGTCAGTACAAGCGCCGCCATTGAGCCCATTACAAGACCCTTTGAAGCGTCGCAGTTTGCGAATGCATTTACAAAGCTTTCTCCCTTGAAGAAGCCGCCTGTGTAGATCATTCCCACGATGCAGGAAGCTATAAGCACTACTATCGGGAATACAAGGTCTATCACCTTACCCTTGTGCTCTTTTTCCTCTTCCTTGTCGCTTAGGTGCTCTGCCTGCATAGCAAGCCTTTCATATTTCGCCATAGAGCCGAAATCGCACTTAAAGACTACTATACCGATCATAAATACCAGCGTAAGCAGAGCATAATAGTTGTAGGGTATAGCCTTGATAAACAGCGAGAAGCCGTCCTCGTTCTTGACAAAGCCCGTTACTGCTGCCGCCCATGAGGATATCGGAGCAATGATACAGACAGGTGCAGCCGTTGCATCTATGAGGTAAGCAAGCTTCTGCTTTGAAACCTTGTGAGCCGCAGCTACAGGCCTCATAACGCTGCCGACTGTAAGGCAGTTGAAATAGTCATCAATGAATATGAGCACACCCAGCAGTATAGTCGCAAGCTGAGCGCCCACACGGCTTTTTATATGGTTCTGAGCCCATTTTCCGAATGCCGCCGAGCCGCCTGCCTTGTTCATCATGGCGACTATCGTGCCAAGGATAACAAGGAAGATAAGTATACCCACGTTCCATGCGTCTGCAAGCGACGATACAAAGCCGTCGTCGATAATATGGTTTATCGCCTTTACAGGGTGAAAATCAGCGTAGAAAAGTCCACCCATAAGTATGCCGATAAACAGCGAGCTGTAAACCTCTTTGGTAAGAAGTGCCAGCATAATTGCAATTATAGGCGGCAAAAGCGCCCAGAAGGTTGCATACATTTTTCCACATCCTTTATATTATATAGGATATATTATAAAATGTTTGTTGATTTTTGTCAAGACAATTTTACTCATTTGCGAAAAAATATGTTTGAGAAATGTTAAAAAGGGTATGCGCTTCTTGAAGTTTGGGGAAACTTATGCTATAATTGATAAAAATACTTGCGGAGTTGATACCAAATGGTAAGAATACTTATTGTTGAAGACGACAAGGAGCTTAATGCCACTGTCTGCAAATATCTGAATCTGAACGGTTTTGAGGCTGTGGGCTGTCTGAGTGCTGCCGATGCTTATAATGAGATGTACGGCTCGGGCTTTGACCTGATAATCTCCGACATTATGATGCCGAAGATAGACGGCTTTGAGTTTGCCGAAACTGTCAGGGGGCTTAACAAGGACATTCCTATCATCTTTATGACCGCTAAAGACGATATGCGCTCAATGCATAGGGGCTACAAGCTCGGAATAGATGATTATCTGGTGAAGCCGATAAACTTAGAGGAGCTCCTCCTTAAAATAGGCGCTATTATGAGACGTGCAAACATCAGTGCCGAAAAAAAGCTGACGGTAGGAAAGCTCACCATGAACGAGGACGAGCAGAGCTGTGTTTATGACGGAGAGGAGATAGCTCTGACAGTCAGGGAGTTCAGTCTGCTGTACAAGCTTCTTTCAAACCCGAAAAAGACCTTTACACGCTCTCAGCTTATGAATGAGTTCTGGGATATAGAGGCTACCTCGGGGCTAAGGTCGGTTGACGTTTATATGAGAAAGCTCAGAGAAAAGTTTGAGCACTGCGATGACTTTGAGATAGTTACCGTTCACGGGCTGGGCTATAAGGCGGTGCTCAAATGAATCCCGGGAACAAGGCAAGGCTTCTGAGCATACTGCAATACTTAGGAATACTGTTTTTTATCTCCTTTGTGCTGACGGCTTCCTTTGTGCTGTTTTTCAATATAATGGGCATACCAAAGAAGGATATTGAATTCAGTGCGATCATAACGTTTGCGAATGCGCTGTTCATAGCCTTTATAGTGTGGCTGATAGACAGGCTTAGGAAAAAGTACACTGTGGACAGACCTGTAAGGAGAATTTCCGAGGGGCTTGAAAAGCTCACCGAGGGCGACTTTACCGAGAGAATAAAGCCATTTACAGACCCTCTCGGAGCAAACCGGTATAACGTGATAATCGAGCGTATAAACAAAATGGCTGATGAGCTTTCGGGAGTGGAAACGCTGCGAACGGACTTTGTGTCAAACGTATCGCATGAGATGAAAACTCCGCTTGCGGTCATACAGAACTATGCGGCGCTTTTGAAGACGACAGGGCTGTCCGAGGAGGAGCGCATTGAATACGCAGGCTCTATCAATGATGCGTCAAAGCGTCTGGCGGAGCTGATAACAAACATACTTAAACTCAACAAGCTTGAAAACCAGCAGATCTTCCCCGAAAGCAGACTTTTTGACCTCAGTGAGCAGGCCTGCGAGAGTATGCTTGCCTTTGAAAGCGAATGGGAGAAAAAGGGTCTTGAGATCGAGACCGATATTGATGACGGCATAATCGTAAATGCCGATCCCGAGCTTCTGAGCTTAGTCTGGAACAATCTGTTTTCTAACGCTGTAAAGTTCACCGATGAGGGCGGCACTGTGGGGCTCTCGGTCAAGAGACACGGAGAGTATGCCTCGGTGAGTGTATCCGACACGGGCTGCGGTATCGACAGCGAAACAGGCAGGCACATTTTTGATAAGTTCTATCAGGGGGATACCTCTCATGCGTCGGGAGGAAACGGCCTCGGGCTGGCGCTGGTAAAGCGTATTATTGATATTATCGGTGCAGAGATAACCGTGTCCTCGGAGCTTGGAAAGGGAAGCGTGTTTACCGTTATTCTGCACTGTGCTCCTGAGAATAGTAAGGAGAATGGCAATGAGTGAGAAATTCAATTACAGCTATTCCTCGGCCAGAAATGAGGAAGCAGAGAGGATAGCCTCAAAATATATAAATATTGATGTCAGCGGCGATGCAGACCTTGAAAGGCTGAGGGCTCTTGATAAAAGGGCAGAGCTTCCCGGAACTATGGCAGGAATAGCGCTCGGGATTGCGGGAGTGCTGATACTGGGACTGGGAATGAGCCTGATACTCAGGTCAGAGCACTTTGCGATAGGTGTAGTGACAGGTGTGCTCGGGCTGGCGGCGGCAGGGCTTGCCGCCCCTGTGAGCATGGCAGTCACAAGGAGAAGTCGGGAGAAAATAAAGGACGAGGTGCTGGCTCTCACAGAGAAGATAAAGCACGGCGGATAAAAAACGCACAGGCTTTCCTGTGCGTTTCAGTCTGTCGATAAACTCAAAAATAGTGCAGAATCAGCCCTCGGCGTGTTTCTCGGGCAGGGAAAACCCTGCACCATCATCGCGTCATAGTTTTGTTTGAAGCTTTTCCTGCCCTGACCGCAGAGATAGATAGTGCAGAGCTTTGCCTCGTCAGGTCTGGACATTACGTCCAGACAGCCTCGGCTGGGTAAGAGGAGGAAGGGGCTTCGCCCCTTTGCCCCACTGGG
>DGRP01000004.1 GCA_002391065.1 Ruminococcus sp. UBA4385
CGCATGAAGCCCTACTTCTATCCCGAGCTTGTAAAGCAGGAGCTTTTTCGGAAAGGCTATATAGCAAGCAAATCCACGCACAGCAGAGGAAGCACTGTTGACCTGACCCTATTCGATATGAAAACAGGAAAGGAGCTTGATATGGGAAGCCCCTTTGACCTGTTCAGTGAGCTTTCACACCCCGATTGCAGGACAGTAACAGAGGAGCAGTACCAAAACAGAATGCTTTTGCAGAAAACAATGATAAGAAACGGATTTAAGCCCATAGACTGCGAATGGTGGCACTTCACCCTTGAAGACGAGCCCTTCCCCGATACTTATTTTGACTTCCCTGTTTCATCGGCATATCTGAGAAAATAGGTCCAAGGCTCTTTACAAATCAAAAAGAGTGTGATATAATATAAGTTATCCTATCAGAAAAGAGGATTTTTACCAATGAAGCTGGATACACTTTTTAAGAAAAAAACTACTCTGTCCTTTGAGGTTTTCCCTCCAAAAGACGATACCCCTGTTGAAACCATATACAGCACGATAGAAGCCCTCGGTGAGGCAAAGCCCGACTTTATCAGTGTTACCTATGGTGCAGGCGGAAGCCTTTCAAACGCAACTATTGATATTTGCGCATCTATAAAGCAAAAGCACGGAATAGAAGCGGCGGCACACCTGCCGTGCATTTACCTCACTAAGGAGCAGGCTCTTGAGCAGATAGAGGCTATGAAGGCGGCAGGCATTGAGAACGTGCTGGCTCTCAGGGGCGACAAACGTGAGGGTGAAGAGCCCGCAGGCGACTTTCATTATGCCTATGAGCTTGTCGAGTTTATCAAGGAGCACAGCGACTTCAATGTGATAGGCGCTTGCTATCCTGAAACTCACCCCGAATGTGCAGACAGCGTTTCAGACATCAGAAACCTGAAGCAGAAGGTAGATGCAGGCTGTTCACACCTTATAACTCAGCTTTTCTTTGACAATGAGACATTCTACTCATTCCGTGAGAAAACTGCAATAGCCGGAATAGACGTTCCTATTGAGGCAGGCATTATGCCCGTTGTGAACAAAAAGCAGATACTCAGAATGACAACTCTCTGCCATGCTGCTCTGCCGAAAAGGTTTATGACCATTATGAACAAGTATGAGCATGACCCTATCGCTATGCGTGATGCGGGTATCGCTTATGCGGTATCGCAGATAGTTGACCTTATTGCCAACGATGTTGACGGCATACATCTCTACACTATGAATAACCCATACATAGCAAATAAGATATGCTCGGCAGTGGCATCACTGTTCAAAAGCCCGAATTAATAACAAACGGCTGTACGAAACCCTCGTACAGCCGTTTTTTTATTCAAAAGCAGAGCTTCTGTCAATATCCGAATTGTTGAGTACAAAGCGTGCTTTTCCGCCCACTACTCTGAGCTCGCCCTCCTTAGCAAAGGTATCCTTATCAAGCTTGTTGTGTACAGTCCACTTTGTGTCAGAGTCACGCAGAACTATGCTCTGTTCTTCATTGAAGCCGCCAACTGCAAGAGCCTGCTCTCCGCTGCACTCTATTTTCACAACCGAGCTGTCGGTTTCAAGCATCGTATTTCCCTCAAGAGCACCTATGCCCGTCAGGTGGAATGCATCCATGCCGATTATTGAGTTCGATTCCATAATACCTGTTACCGACCTCTCACCGCTGATAGTTCCTATGCCGACACCGTTGCTGCAGTCACCATAGAGCTTTAATGTACATTTCTCAATTAGAACTGCCGCATTACCCGACAAAGAGCCCACTCCGATACCGTCAGATACGGTAAATTCAAGTGAAACATCACTTTTTATAAGCTCGACATCGGCACAACCCGTAAGAGCGCCTATACCAACGCTTGTATCACCGTTTGCCTCAATTATATACTGACCGCTGTTGATCCTGATACAGCCTCCCAGACCCGAGCCTATTCCTACTCCGTTCATTCCACGGCAGAGTATCTCGATACTGCCTGTGGGTTCAAGGTCAAGCTCTCCATGGCACTCATTGGCAGGCGCACCTATGCCGTAATATTCGGGAGAATTGAGCACTATTTTCATACTGCCTTCGCCCTCAACGGTCAGAACCGAGCTTTCAGGAACGTGTATGCCCGTATTGTGGAGCGTGTTTTCACCCACGATAACTATTGTAACATTTGCGTTATCGCCTATATCTACGCAGGGTCTTTTCTTGACGTTTGAAAGGTATACATCTTCAAGTGTCAGCCTGCCCTCATAGCCGTCTTCTATTCTGATATGAATATCAGTCCTGAGGCCCGGCGTTCCGATAACGGTAATGTCCTTATAGACCATAGTACCCTCACCGACAACAAGCTCTGTACAGCCTGATTTAACAAGCGAGGACAAGGTAACTCTGTTAGTCTTTCCTGCGACATATTTCTGATTTGCAGTTCCCTCAATCTTCTCTCTGTGGAACTGAGCTATCTCTTTTCTGACCTTCTCATTTATTGAGCCGATAAAGTCCGCACTCGGAGCGCCCGTATAGTAGCCCTGAATAAGGTCAGCACCGAGGTAAATGACAGTCCTGAGTTCGGCTGTGGTCTCAACGCCCTCGGCAAGAGCCATAATGTTGTTTTCATGGCAGAACTCAATTATCTCACGGACAAAATGCTGTTTCTGGGGCTTATCCTGAATTTCACTGAGAAGCGCCCTGTCGATCTTGACATAGTTCGGCATATATCTCAGGAGATTAGTTACATTCGAGTAGCCTGTGCCGTAATCATCAAGGGCGGTTTCCAGACCGTACTGTCCGAAGAAGGCTTTAAGCCTTTCAAGATCCCTGTCATTGAGCTCGGTCTCCTCTGTAAGCTCTACAACCACATTGTCATGAAGCTCTGCAAAGTAATCCTCTAAGGTGGTAAAGTCACGCTCACTGACGTGAACTCCCGGTATACTGTTAATAAATATCTTTACCTTTCCGAGCTCCTCACGGTGCTGCTGAATTATCTTCAGCACGTTCAGGAAGGTCGCCTTTTCAACATCGGCAAGCCTGTTCTGCATATCAGCATACTTGATTATCAGAAGCGGCGGCAGATATTTCTCTGTATGCGAGCGCATAAGCGCCTCATAGGAAAAAATCCCGCCGTCTGTAGTATTTACTATCGGCTGGAACTGATAGGTAAACAGGTTATCCTCAAGCAGCTTTTCCACCAGTTTATAGTCATGCTTTTCGCCGTCAGAGAGGCTCTCATAAACGGCTCTCAGGTCAGCAAACTTGTGGCTTCTGATCTTATCAAGCTGTTCGGAAACGTTCTGCATAACAAGGTAGCGCCTTAGTATCTCAAAGCCTCTTGAAACAAGTCCTATCCAGCGGCGGTAGTTATCGTCATAGCTTCTCGGCACACTGCCGTAGGTCACAGCCGCATAGCCGAAGCATTGATCCTCACAGAAAACAGGTGTGAAGAAATACGCATACGGCTTATCTCTTTTTTCATCAAGGTCAGGCAGAAGGGTTGAGCGCTCAAACGTGCTGAGAAGTCCCACATGACCGTCTTTACGGTTATAGTTATACTTGACGGCATATATCATCTTATCAGGATAGCCTTTGTTTCTAATGTGAAGCTTCGGGTCATGCTCCATGTTCTTCCACGGCGCTGACAGGCACAGATGAAAGCTTCTGATGCCTCTGATCTGATATGCATAGGAATATATCGTTCCTAAATACTCCTGCAAGGAAGTCTGAGCCATCAGGTTTTCAATCATTGAGTTTGAAACCGAATCAAAGCCCTCCTCAGATATTTCCGTGCCCCATCTTGTACGCTTTCTGGAGTACTCTGGCATTGTTGTATGCTTGCAGCCGCAGCTTTCTCCTATAAGCAGCCTTGACTTTACATTGAAGGGCGCAGTTTCTCTTCCGCAAAGGCTGTCCATAATAAACTGAGCCGCATAATCGCCTACCTCCTCGGCAGGTATCTGCGACGAGGTTATAGACTTCGGAGAAGTCTGACCCTCAAAGGTTGAGTCATAGCTGAGAACTGCAATATCCTCGGGTATCTTCACACCGTTTTCAGTGAGCGCCTTGCACAGACCGATAGCCATAGGGTCATTAGCACATACTATAGCCTCGGGGAGGTCACTCTCTTTATCAAGGAGCTGTTCTGCACAAAGCTCACCGCTTTGATACCAGAAGTCTCCGTAAATCACCCTGTCCTCAGACACAGTAAGCCCGTGCTGAGCCATAGCATCTCTGTATGCCTGAAGTCTCTCCTGAGAGTGCTTATGCCATTTCTTACCCGTGAGGAATGCAATATCCTTAAAGCCGTGAACCTCAATAAGGTGATTTACAAGCTCAACCACTGCGGTATAGCCGTCAGAAAACACACTCGGGAAATATGGGCTGTCCTTCTCAATTACAAGAACAGGCTTATTCTGAAAGGTCTCATGAAAGCGCTCCTCAAGGCGCTGAGCCTCTCCTGCTGTCTGTATTGTATCCTCAAGTATCACCATACCGTCAAACATTTCAGGCTCTATAAGCGAAAAAATATTTGAATCCCCATGCTCACGCTCGGTATTGTCCTGATACTTTCTGTACATTGAAAAAATGCAGACGTCAAAATCAAAGGCAAAGGCTTTTTTCAAAAAGCCTGTAATAAACGCACTCTGATAGCTCTCGTCTGCCTGCCCTGTAAGCAGGGCTACACGTTTTCTTCGTTCGGTCATTTGCGGTTCTCCCCATTCTAAATGCAAAAAACTGATATATGGTTTATTATACCATATTTTTTCAAAGGTTTCAATATAATTTTCTTAAATAGTACATATTTTTATCAAAAAACATTATCAACAGCTATTGACAGATATTTCGCCATCAACTATAATTATAGACAATACCGCACAGAGCTGGTGGTGCA
This sequence comes from Ruminococcus sp. UBA4385, assembly GCA_002391065.1. Next base: position 4,878 of record DGRP01000004.1, read on the forward strand.
GATGCAAGCAGATGCGCCGCCAAG
>DGRP01000049.1 GCA_002391065.1 Ruminococcus sp. UBA4385
GACGGAACGACCTTCGTTGTAAGGGATATTTTCTATAATGTTCCGGCACGTCTGAAATTCTTAAAGCAGGATACTTCGGAGGGAAACAATGTTGCCAACCTTGTGACAAAGCTTGCTCTTTCGCATCCGGAGATCTCTTTCAAGTTTATAAGGGATAACAAGCCCGAGCTTATAACTGCCGGTGACGGCAAGCTCTATTCAGCTATAAATTCGGTCTTTGGAAGAGAATTTGCTGCTGCACTTATCCCGGTGGATTCTACTTGGAACAAGATCAGAGTCAGCGGGTTTATCATCAGACCTCTTTGGGGAAAGCCCAACAGAAAATTTCAGAATTTTTTTGTGAACGGCAGATATGTTAAATCAAAGACCTGCTGCGGCGCTCTTGAAGAGGGCTACAGGAATAAGATCATGACGGGAAAGTTTCCTGCCTGCGTTCTGAATATTGATGCTTCTCCCGAAATAATAGATGTCAATGTGCATCCCACAAAGATCGAAGTGCGTTTTTCCGACGACAAGCTGGTCTATGAGGCTATTTATTTTGCCGTTAAGGATTCACTTCTAAAAGAGGATAAGCCTGTGGATATGTCATTGGATAAAAAGCGGCATTTTACAGATGATGAGCTGTATAAGCCTGCTCCGAAGGAACAGGGTGAGCAGCTAAAATTCATCGCTGTGAATGCTCCGAAGATAAGGTATGAAGCTGTGAAGCCTGTTATCACAGCCCCGGTGCAGTCGAAGACTCTTCCCGAAAAAAAGCCGGTCAAGCCCTCTGACGGGGAAACGGAGGATCTTTTCCTTAAATCACTTGAGGAGGAACCGCCGATATCCGAAGCTCCACAGCAGAATGCCGCAGCGAGCCCTGTGCCTCCGATCGTTTCTGATGACAGGTTTGAAAATGAGACTGAAACTCAACAGGATGTTCAGACAGCTACGCAGGAGATAGATGAACAGATCGGAGATTTCAGATATATATCAAATGCCAGCTTTGAACGCCGCAGCGAGATAGTTGCCGACAGCTACAAAGAGCCGGAGAAGCCTGTAGTTATCGGAGAGCTTTTCAAAACCTATATTGTTGCTCAAGCCGGCGACGAGATGCTGCTTTTTGACAAGCACGCTTCACATGAGCGCTATCTGTTTGAAAAGATCAAGGATAATGCCAATGAGCTTGACACACAGATGTTTCTTGAGCCTATTTTGGTCATGCTATCCTATGATGAATACGATGCCCTCGCCGCCAATGTTGAGGCCGTTAATAAACTTGGCTTCTGCATAGAGCCGGATGTTGCACCGACGGTGGCGGTAAAAGGTGTTCCTATTATTCTCGGTGAAGAAAATCCTACTGATATAGTAACCATGCTTGCCAAGAATTTCATCGTTTGTAAGCACAACCCTCAATTGGAGATATTTGATGAGCTTTATCATTCGATCGCCTGCAAGGCAGCAATAAAGGCGAATGATGACTCTGATATAATTGAGCTTCAAGCGCTGGTCAATAATGTTTACGGCAACGATGAGATAAGATATTGTCCTCACGGACGTCCGATCATGATAAGGCTGAAAAAGCGTGACCTTGAAAAACAGTTCCGGCGTATAGTATGAGAAACGGAGAGAAAACTATGTCTGACAGTATATCACTATTGGTGGTTTGCGGTCCGACTGCTTCCGGCAAGACCGGACTTGCTGTACAGCTGGCTAAGCTGTACGGCGGCGAGGTGGTATCTGCTGATTCGATGCAGTTATATAAGGGACTTTCAATAGCAACCGCAAAGCCGACTGCAGACGAGATGCAGGGCGTTAAGCATCATCTTATAGATTTTCTCGAGCCGGATCAGCCATTCAGTGTGGCTGATTATGTAAAGGCCGCACGGCGGTGCATTGATGATATTGTATCGAGAAATAAGCTGCCGATACTTTGCGGCGGAACAGGGTTGTATATCAGTTCACTGATAGACAACGTGAATTTTGATGAGTCAGCAGGCAATTCTCTGAAGCGGCAGGAGTTAAGATCCTATGCAGAGATGTTTGGAAAGCATTCTCTGTGGAAAAGACTCTTGGCTGTTGACCCCGAGTCGGCCGCGGCTATTCATGAAAATAATCTCAACCGAGTTATCAGAGCGATTGAGGTGTATGAGGTTACCGGCAAGACTCTGTCACAGTTAAAGGCAGAAAGCAGACAAGAGGCTTCGCCCTTTAATGCCTGCATTATCGGTATAGGCTTTGAGGATCGGCAGATACTTTATCACAGGATAGATCAGAGAGTCGATATCATGCTCGAAAACGGGCTGGTGGATGAAGTAAGGGATTTCTATGAGAAATACAGTCCCGCTACAGCTTATCAAGCTATTGGTTATAAGGAGCTTATCCCTTATTTCAATGGACATATCACTCTTGATGAAGCAGTTGACAAGATCAAGCTGGAAACCCGTCATTACGCCAAAAGACAGCTGACTTGGTTCAGAAGAATGGATAATGTTGAGTGGGTTTATGCCGACAAAGTTGAAAATTATAAAAATTTTCTGAATATTGTTCAAAAAACAGTAGCCAAATCGGAAATTATGTGTTATAATATAAGGTGATTTATTATAACTGTAGTGTGTAAGAAATAAGGAGTGGGTAAAATGAATAAAAATCTGAATTTACAGGATGTTTTCCTTAATCAAGCAAGAAAGGAAAGGATCTCTCTTACGGTGTTCCTTGTAAACGGTTACCAGTTTAAAGGGATAGTTAAGGGCTTTGACAGCTATATCGTTATCCTTGATTGTGACGGTAAGCAGAATGTTGTTTATAAGCATGCTATTTCAACTATCTCGCCTGTCAGACCTATTAATATCCTTGATGCAGGTAATCAGCAGGATTGACAGAGGGTCAGTAGATGAATACTCTCACGACCAAAGCACTTATCGTGCTGCTTTCGGTGCTGATATTGATAACCGTCGGCAGTCAGATCTATTACAGGCTGAATGACAGGCATAAGACTGAAGAAGCGGTGCTTTGCGATATAAATGAAAATATTCCGTTCAAGGGTATTGTTGTTCGGAATGAAAAGGTCATCGAGTCCGATGTGAGCGGGGTTTATGAATATCTTTACAGCAACGGCAGCAAGCTGGCGCCGGGAAGCATTATTGCAAATGTCTATCCCGATGAGCAGACTCTTTTGAATAAAAGGAAGTCTGATGAATTTGCTGCCAAAGCAGAGGCACTTGAAAATGCCCAGAATCCGGGAAATGCACAGTACGTTCAGCCGGATACATTAACAGGACGTATCGACTCTGAATACAGAAAGCTTCTTTCATCATCTCTTTCTGGCAACAGGTCTGCTTTTGACAGCTCTTCGGATGAACTGTTCCTTAAGATGAATATATACAATATCATAACAGGGCAGTCAACTAACTATTCTGAAGAGATATCCGAACTGCAGAAGAATGCTTCTGAACTGGCGGTGGATGAAAGCGCTGTGAAGACTGTTGATATACAGGAATCCGGCTATTTTGTTTCTCACTGTGACGGATATGAGTCCAAGCTTACCCCCGAAAATATCGGTGAACTGACAAGGGGAGATATCGAGGCTGTTATCGACGGAAGAAACGGAGACACGGTCTCTTCCAAGGCTATCGGCAAGATATTCGAGGATTATTCCTGCAGGATCGCTGCCGTACTTCCCGAGGATAAAAGGATAGTTGAGGGCGATACTCTTAAATTCCGGCTTGGTGATACTGACAATGTATATAAGGTTAGGATAGAATCTGTCGGAAAGCCCGATGATGAAGGAAAATGTGTTACTGTTATGAGCTGTAACAGACTCGATTCTGATATAGCCAGCTCGCGGGTGCTTTCTATGGAGCTGATATTCGATGACTACCATGGGATCAAGGTACCGCGTGATGCGATAAGATTCAAGGAAGATCAGAAAGGCGTATATGTTATCCTCGGAAATGAGGTCACATTTAAAAAGATCGAGGTCATTTATGAGGGAAATGATTTCGTAGTATCAAAGAATACTTCGGATTCAGAATATCTTCTGCTTTATGACCAGATCTTGCTGGAGGCGGTATCAAGTCAAGATGAATCAAGAAAAGACAGTTCCGGATGAGTTCCGGTCGATAGCTGACAATATAAAAGAGATAAGAGAAAATGTCGGAAACGCTGTGGCAAAATACCGCGCCGGTGATGACGGCGTTAGGATCATGGCTGTAACGAAAACGGTTTCGCCGGATAAGATAAACTTTGCAGTTTCTCAAGGGCTGACCTTGCTCGGTGAAAACAGAGTACAGGAATACCTTTCCAAGAAGGACAGCTATGATAAGTCCGCGGAGGTGCATATGATCGGTCATCTGCAGACGAACAAGGTAAAGTATATCATTGACAGCGTTTCCATGATCCAGTCTGTCGATAGTCTGAAGCTGGCCAGTGAGATAAACAGGCTCGCTGCGGCGCATGACAGGAAAATGGATGTTTTGCTGGAAGTGAATATCGGTGATGAGGCAAGTAAAAGCGGTATAGGCGCAGAAAGCGTTTTTGATCTTGCAGAACAGATGCTCCCGCTGACAAATGTCCGCATACGCGGGCTTATGGCTATTCCGCCGATAGGAGCGGACGAAAAGGTGTTCGCCCATATGAAGGAGCTGTATGAACAGCTTAAAGACAGAAAGCTGGCCAATGTCAGCTCGGATGTTCTTTCAATGGGTATGTCGGGGGATTATGAGGTTGCAGTCAAGCACGGCTCAACGCTTGTAAGAATAGGTACAAAGCTCTTTGGAGCCAGAAAATATATGGAGGGTTAAGAAATGAGTGTTATCCAGGGGTTTAAAAACATTTTTATTGGTGATGAAGAAGATACTGAACAAGAGGAGGATTATCGTTCCGTGTACGAAGATACCAGAAGTAAGAAAGCCGCGGCTCCGCAGCCCGCACCGCAGCCTAAGGCTGAACAGCCCAGACCTACATCCTATTCCCGTCCCCAGCAGCAGTCTGCTTATGATGACGGTTCGCTGAAGATCGTTCTCGCAAGACCCGAGAAGTATTCCGAGGTTACAGATATCGGCAGCGATATCAATTTGAAGAAGACTGTTCTTCTTAATCTTGAGAACGTCAAGAATGATGATGCAAAGCGCATCCTTGACTTTATCTCGGGAGTTGCATTTGCAAACAACGCAAAGATCAAGATGATGGCACAGAAAACCTTTGCTATCATTCCGAGCAATGTTCAGTTTGTCGGTGACGATCTGATGAGCGAGCTGGAGAATAACGGTTACAGCTTCTGATGAAGATTGATCTGTCTTTTCTCGGACAGCTTTCTGATGAGGACAAGCTTCTTGCAGGCAGGATAATTGACAGTGTTAATGCCTGCAGAGAGAAATATGTAAACAGGTTTACCTTTTTCCTCAACGAACACGAGCAGGTGTTGTGCAGGAAGGTGCTTGCTTCGGAAAGCTTTGATAACTATCTGTTCTTTGGCGGCTATGAAAACGCACAGCGTAGGATACTTGGGATGTTTGCTCCCGATAGTGATGCTGACACAGCCTTATTCCCGCTGAAGGCTGTCAGCTTTTCCTTCAGAAAGGCTGACGTGCTGACGCACAGGGACTTTCTTGGATGTTTGATGTCTCAAGGAATAGGAAGAAATACGGTCGGAGATATTATAGTTTCAGAGGGAAGGGCTGCTGTTTTTATTTATGATTCGGTGGCGGATTCTGCTCTGCTGCTGGAAAAGATCGGACGGACAGGCGTAAAGGCAAGCGAGGGTATAGAGGATATATCTATGCCTAAACAGAAATACTTATCCATTGAGGGCACTGTCGCTTCTTTGAGGCTTGACAGTGTGCTTAGTGTTGCTTTGCGGATATCACGGGAAAAGGCCGTTGGTCTGATCAAAAGCGGAAATGTTCAGGTGAATTATGAGCATACTGAATTGTCCGATCACAGGCTTTCCGAGGGCGATATTATTTCAGCTAAGGGATACGGCAAGTTTCAGCTCGCTGAAATAGGACAGGTCACTAAAAAGGACAGAACACATATCAAGATTAATAAATACATTTAGGAGGTCATATCTATGATGACAGCATCAAATATCAGAGCCAGATCCTTTTCTGCAGTTAGAAACGGTTATGATCCGGCAGAGGTCAAGGATTTTCTTGATGAGATAGCCCAGGAGCTTGAGGCTGCTCTTAAAGCAAAGGAAGAAAGTGAAGAGAAAGCCCAAAAGCTTAGTGAAGAGCTTTCAAAGTACCGCGAGGACGAAGAGGCAATAAAGAGCGCTCTCGTTCTTTCGCAGAAGGAAGCAAGCAAGATCATTGCTGATGCAAAGTCACAGGCAAGGGATATGATCGAGTCTGCTAAGACTGAAGAGATCAGACTTAGAGAGCAAAGCTCTACCGAATGTGAGCGCATTACTAAGGAATACCACGACAGATGCGCTGAAATGATCAAGCAGGAAACCGAAAAGACTAAGCAGAAGATCGACGAGATCAATAAGGAATACAGAACTGAAAAGGAGAACTACGAGAACCTTAAGCGCGAGGTCTCTATGTTCAAGGCAGAGCTTCTGCCGCTGTATCAGAAGCAGATCAAGCTTATTATGCAGATACCGCAGGTAGAGATCGAGGAGGCAGACACATCTGCTGCTGATGCCGAGGCTGAAGCTAAGGCAGCCGAGGAAGCTGCTGCTAAGGCCGAGGCAGAAAAGAAAGCCGCTGAAGAAGCTGCAGAAAAAGAGCATATAGACAAGATCCTTAACACCGGTTCCTTTGAGCCCGTACTGCCCAAGGAGCAGGATCTTAAATTTGGCAAAAATAAATAATCGTTAGGAGTTTTTTCAATGTCACAGGATTATAACAAGACACTTAATCTCCCTGTAACTGATTTCCCCATGAGGGGCAATCTGCCGAAGAGGGAGCCCGATGCTATCAATAAATGGGATGAAGACAGACTCTATTATAAGATAATTGAAAAGAACAAAAACAAGCCCACCTATATTCTTCACGACGGCCCTCCGTATGCCAACGGCGATATTCACCTTGGTACAGCGCTTAATAAGGTGCTTAAGGATATCATCGTTAAGTTCAAGAATATGAGCGGTTACTGTTCCAATTACGTTCCGGGCTGGGATACCCACGGTCTGCCTATCGAGCTTAAGGCTATGAAGAAGATCGGCGTTGAGAACGGCGCTATTCCACCTGTTGAGCTTAGAAAGCATTGCAGAGAGTTTGCTCTTTCCTTTGTTGATACTCAAATGAAGCAGTTCAAGCGTCTTGGCGTTCTCGGTGACTTTGAGCATCCTTATCTCACACTCAAGCCGGAGTTCGAGGCGAGACAGGTCAAGGTATTTGGCGAAATGGCCAAGAGAGGATATATCTACAAGGGTCTGAAGCCTGTTTATTGGTGCCCCGAGTGCCAGACCGCTCTTGCAGAGGCCGAGATCGAGTACCAGGATGATCCCTGTACTTCTATCTTTGTTAAATTCAAGGTCACAGAGGATAAAGGACTTCTTGCTCCTCTTGGAATTGATAAGGATAATACATATTTTGTAATATGGACAACAACCACCTGGACACTTCCGGGCAACGTTGCTATCTGCCTTGGACCGGATTATGATTACACCGTTGTTAAGGCTAACGGCGAGAATTATATCATGGCCGAGTATCTTGTTCCCGAGACTATGAAAAAGGCCGGCATTACAGAATATGAAACTGTAGGCAAATTTACAGGTGCTGAACTTGAATATTGCAAGGCACAGCATCCTTTCATGGACAGGACCTCACTCGTTATTGTAGGAGATCATGTTACGCTTGAAAGCGGTACAGGCTGCGTGCATACGGCTCCCGGCTACGGTGTTGATGACTTTGAGGTCTGCAAGAAATATGATGAGCTTCCTATCGTTGTCGGCGTTGACGGAAAGGGCGTATTGACTGAAGAGTCCGGAATGTTCGCAGGGATACCCACTGATAAGGCTCATGATGTGATTGCTAAGCATATGACCGAGACGGGTAATCTTTTCGCAACCGAAAAGATCGTCCACCAGTATCCGCATTGCTGGAGATGTAAGTCTCCTATCCTGTTCAGAGCTACAGACCAGTGGTTCTGTTCGGTAAATGAATTCAAGGAAGAGGCTGTCAAGGCTATCGAAAGCGTTAAGTGGATACCTGCTTGGGGTGAGGAACGTATCAAGGGCATGGTTCGTGACCGTTCCGACTGGTGCATCTCGCGTCAGAGAACATGGGGCGTGCCTATCCCGATCATTTACTGTAAGGACTGCGGTAAGCCGATCGTTAACGAAACTACGATCGAAGCTATCTCTGAACTCTTCCGCAAGGAGGGCTCGGATGCATGGTATATCCGTGACTTGAAGGAGTTTATCCCCGAGAGCGTTAAGTGCGATTGCGGCTGCGGTGATTTCGAGAAAGAAATGGATATCATGGACGTTTGGTTCGACAGCGGATGTACTCACGCCGGCGTCGTTTCTGAAAGGGAGGATCTTTCTTTCCCGGCTGATCTTTACCTTGAGGGTGCTGACCAGTACAGAGGCTGGTTCCAGTCTTCACTTCTGACATCTGTTGTTGTAAACGGCTGCGCTCCCTATAAGGCAGTCTGCACTCACGGCTGGGTAGTTGACGGGCAGGGCAAAACAATGCACAAGTCTCTCGGCAACGGTATTGATCCAAAGGATATCTATGATAAGTACGGCGCTGATATTTTAAGACTCTGGGTCGCATCCTCCGACTATCATTCAGATATCAGAATTTCAAAGGATATTCTTGCACAGCTTTCTGATGCATATAAGAAGATCAGAAATACCGCAAGGTTTATTCTTGGCAACCTTACAGAGTTTGATATCAATAAAGACGCTGTAGCATATGATGATCTTCTTGAGATCGACAAGCTGGCTCTTATCAAGCTGGATGAGCTTATTGATAAGGTCAATGCTGCTTATGAGGTCTTTGATTACCACATAGTTTTCCATGCGATCCACAACTTCTGCGTGATCGATATGTCCAACTATTATCTTGATGTGATAAAGGACAGGCTCTATTGCGAGAAGGCAGGTTCCTTGGAGAGAAGAGCGGCACAGACCACCATTTATAAGATCCTGTCTGCGATCGCAAGACTTGTTGCTCCTATACTTTCCTTTACAGCTGAAGAGATCTGGAGCTTTATGCCCCATGTTGAGGGCGAGTCCTCTGAAAGCATTTTCCTCAACGATATGCCCGAAAAGACAGGCTTAAAGGTCGATGACAGCTTCACTGCCAAATGGAATCTGATCTCCTCTATCAGAGAGGATGCTAAGAAAGCACTTGAGATCAAGAGAACAGATAAGGTTATCGGTGCATCGCTGGAGGCAAGCGTTACTGTTTATTCCGACGAAATGCTCAATGCTGTAAAGGCTGTTACTGATGATCTCAAGAATGCACTTATCGTATCTGAAGTCAAGGTTGAGAGTGGAGCCGATAAGGGCGAGTTCAAGGGAGATCTGCAGGGCGTTTCCTTTACCGTTGCCAAGGCTGGCGGCGAGAAGTGCGAGAGATGCTGGTCATATGATAAGACAGTAGGACAGAACAGCACTCATCCCACACTCTGCGCAAGATGCTGCAGAGCAGTAGATTAAGAAACAAGCCAGAGGCTCTGTGATTTAAAGCAGAGCCTTTTGGCAGTTATAAAGGAACAATTGATGTTTATTATCTCTTTAATCATAATCGCTCTGATAACTGCTGCCGATCAGATCATAAAGGCTGCTGTGGTGAATAGTTTAGATACAGGCGAGATAATCAAGGTCATACATTTCGGTGACTTTGATGTTTTCAGCCTTACAAGGATAACCAACAAGGGTGCTGCCTGGAGCATGATGGAGGGCAAGACTTGGTTCCTTGTTGGGTTCCCGATAGTTGTTATTATCGGGGGGCTGATCTATATGTATCTGAAGCGCAGCGGCAGCAAGCTGCTGCTTGTTTCACTCGCTTTGCTTATAGGCGGCGGCATCGGCAATCTGATTGACAGGATCAGATTGGGAGAGGTCGTGGATTACATTCGGTTTGAGCCTGTCAATTTCCCGATCTTTAATTTTGCAGATATCTGTGTAGTATTCGGCGTTATTACATTGGCGGTATATTTCCTGTTTTTTGATAAACCGTCAAAAAAGGATTCTGGCGATACTGCTGATAAGACGGATACTCCTGCAGAGCAGGCCG
>DGRP01000028.1 GCA_002391065.1 Ruminococcus sp. UBA4385
AGGCTTGGCGAGCTCTTTTTCTAAATCCTTGGCAGGCTCTATTCATTAGCTTGTTTTTTTAGCTTGCACTATTTTTCTTTGCGGTCAGGGTAAGAAAAGCTTCGAGCAAATGTGCGTCGCGAAGGCGGTGCAGGGTTTTCCCTGCCGGTCAAGGCAAAAAAGTATCAAGCAAAAATGCGACGCGTATTAGCCGTGCGGCGAGCACTTTTCCCTGCCGAGCTCTTTTCTTAAATCCTTGGCAGATCTTATTTCTTAGCTTGTTATCTTAAATAGATCTGCTGTACTTCTTCCGAAATGTCTCCGTCTGCCGTTCTTACAAAAAGCGGTCTCTCTATGTTCAGAAATGTTTTTCCGCCCTTCTTGCCCTCAATCAGTATCAGCCATGGCGCACAGTTCGGGTTCTTGTGTACTGTCCTCAGTCTCTTCGGTTCTATCCCGTTATCCCTCATAGCTGTAATGATGTCGCAAAGCCTCTCAGGTCTGTTGCATACGCAAAGCCGCCCCCCGAATTTCAGGTTTCGCTTCGCCGCTGCACATACATCACCTATCGTACACATCATTTCATGCCTTGCGATAGATACTGCTTCACTCTCGTTCTTTGCACCCGTATTGTCAAGCTTGTACGGCGGATTGCAGGTGATAAGGTCAAGCTCTTCATCACAGCGCCACTCTTTGAGGTCCGCATTCACGGGAATTATTGTGTCCTCTGCCTTTGAAGCTTCGATAGATAAGCAAAGCTGATCGTAGGCTTTTTTCTGTATCTCAACTGCGTAGGTCTTTTTCGGACTGTATTTCTTGTCCAGCAGCAGCGCTATTATTCCGCTTCCTGTGCAGAGGTCTGCACAAATGTCCTTGTGCCTTGCTCCTGCAAAATCAGCCAGCAGAAAAGCATCGGTTCCGAAGCGGTGCTCGGTAGAAATGCAGACTTTGTATCTCTCTCCAAGCTGTTCGTAGGTAAGGTCATTATAATTCATCGGATTCTCCATAGTATTTCGTCATAAGCACTGCGTCCTCGGCAGGCTCTCTGTAAAAGCCCTTGCGAAGCCCCACTTCCTCAAAGCCGAGGGAGAGGTAAAGCCCCCTCGCAGCCTGATTTGATATTCTGACTTCAAGGTTACAGCGCTCGGCTGAGTTTTCGCTCTCCATAAAGGTGATAAGCTGTCTTCCTATTCCCTGTCCTCTGTAGGCTTCGGTCACGGCGATGTTGTTAAGCTGTATCTCTCCTGCGACTATCCACACGTTTATGAAGCCGATCACTCTATCACCGTCTTTGGCAATGTAGGTTTTCGCAATTTCAAGTGGTATCTGGTGCTCGAATTCTTCCTCGCTCCACGGCTCGGAGAAGCACTCGCTTTCTATTTCTGCAACTGCTTTGCAGTCCTCGGCACGCATTTCGGATATGGTTATGCTCATTCGCTGTCCTCCAGAAGCTTTGAGTATAGCTCTCCCTTTGAAAAGCCCGTTGCCTTTGCGATATTTCGGCAGGCATCTGCCCCTCGCATACCCTTGGCGACAAGCTCTCTGACTTGTTCTAAAGCCTCTTCTATAGTTTCGGGCTTGTCCGAAACGGAATTGTCAGCGCCCTCAATAACGAGGACGAACTCGCCTTTTGGCTTGTTTGCGGTGTAGTATTCTATCGCCTCGGAGAGGTTTGTCAGCTTCACTTCCTCATGGATTTTTGTAAGCTCCCGACAAAGTGAAATTCTCCTGTCCCCGAAATATTCAAGCATATCCTTCAGTGTATTCATAAGCTTGTGAGGTGCTTCATAAAAAATGAGGGTATCCTGCGCATCTCTTACTGAGGCTAAGTGCTCCAGTCTTTGTTTTTTTGTAACGGAAAGAAAGCCCTCAAAGCGAAACCTCGCTGTCGGCAGACCGCTTACCGCCAGTGCCGATACCACAGCAGAAGGCCCCGGAACTACTTTAACGTCTATCCCCTCTGCACGGCAGAGCATGACTATCTGTTCTCCCGGATCTGAAATACAGGGCATACCTGCATCTGTGACGATAGCGCAGTCCTCGCCCGAGCGAAGGCGCTCTGCTATCTTTTCTCCCATGACCTTTGCGTTGTGCTCATGGTAGCTTACAAGGGGCTTTTTTATCTCAAAGTAATTCAGAAGCTTTGCGGTAACTCTTGTGTCCTCGGCGCAGATAAAATCTACCTTTTCGAGCGTTTCCACCGCCCTGTAGGTCATATCTCCAAGGTTTCCTATAGGTGTCCCGACAACGTAAAGTGTTCCCATATCTGCTCCTTATCCGTTCAGTTCAAGTATTTTGTCTATCATTTTGTACATAGAGTCGAGCGTACTGAGCTCGCCCGATGAGCCTCTCAGCTTTGAAGCGCCGTTCAGCCCTTTTATATACCATGCGAAGTTATGACGCATCTCCTTCATGCCCTGCTCCTCGCCTTTGTAATGACAGATCAGCTCGCAGTGCTTTCTCATTATCTGCATTTTTGTCTGCACATCGGGCTCGGGGAGAATTTTTCCGCTTGTGAGGTACTCCCTCACATTTTCAAACACCCAGGGTCTCCCGTATGAGCCTCTGCCTATCATCACAAGGTCACAGCCTGTTTCATCATACATTTTCTTTGCACTTATGCCGTCTGTAACATCGCCGTTGCCGATAACGGGTATAGAGACCGCCTCTTTCACTGCCCTGATGATATCCCGGTCAGCCTTGCCCGAATAAAACTGCGTTCTCGTTCTTGCGTGGACAGTCACCGCTGACGCTCCTGCCTGCTCAGCAATTTTAGCAATCTCGACAGCGTTTATGCTGTCAGAGTCCCAGCCTGCTCTTATCTTTACGGTAACGGGGCAATCCGCATTTTCGACTGCTGCCAGTATCAGCTCGCCTGCTTTTTTGGGGTCCTTCATAAGTGCTGAGCCGCTTCCGTTTGAGACTATCTTCGGTACGGGACAGCCCATATTTATATCTATAATGTCGGGGCTGAACTTATTGAGCATATACGCTGCCCTGCCCATGAACTCCGCTTCCTCTCCGAAGAGCTGCAAAGCATAGGGGCGTTCCTCCGGCTCTATCTCGCAGAGCCTTGCCGTCTTTTTGTCGCCGTAGCAAAGCCCCTTTGAGGAGATCATCTCGCTGACAAGATAGGCAGCACCGAACTCCTTGCACATAAGCCTGTAGGACTTGTCCGCCACGGAAGCCATCGGAGCAAGAGCCGCAGTTTTTTCAATTTTAACATTTCCTATACTGATATGCTCCATTATACAGTCTCCCGAACACACAAAACACAGCTGCGCCTGAACACAGCTGTGCAAGGTTTATTCTACAGTTACGCTCTTAGCGAGGTTTCTCGGCTTGTCAACGTCAAAGCCCTTGGCTACGGATACATAGTAGCCCATAAGCTGCAGCGGAACAACTGCTAAGCTTCCTGCAAAGAGAGGATTTATCTTCGGGATATATACGGTAAAGTCTGCAATATCCTCCATAGCGTAGTTGCCGTAGGTGGTCAGACCAAAGAGGTGAGCGCCTCTGCTCTTTACCTCAACCATGTTGCTGACGGTCTTTTCATAAAGGTTCTGCTGAGTTACCAGCGCGAACACGATAGTACCGTCTTCAATAAGGGAGATAGGTCCGTGCTTGAGCTCTCCTGCAGCGTAAGCCTCGGAGTGGATATAGCTTATCTCCTTCATTTTAAGGCTGCCCTCTAAGCTGATAGCATAGTCAATGCCTCTTCCGATGAAGAAAGCATCCTTAACGCCGATAAGCTTGCTTGCAAACCACTGTATCCTGTCCTTATCCTCAAGTATCTTCTCAACCTTTGAGGGTATAGTGTTTATCTCATTGATGAGGGCGGTGTATTTTTCGTCGTCGATCTCATTTCTTGCTCTTGCAAATTCAAGTGCAAGCAGATATGCAGCAATAAGCTGAGTGCTGTAAGCCTTGGTAGTTGCAACTGAAATCTCAGGTCCTGCCAGAGTGTAGAATACATTATCGGCCTCTCTTGCAATAGACGAGCCCACAACATTCACTATACCAAGGGTTTTAACACCCTCGTCCTTAGCCATTCTGAGGGCTGCCAGTGAGTCAGCAGTTTCACCCGACTGTGATATAATAATAACAAGGCTGTCCGCAGCGAGCTTCATCTTTCTGTATCTGAATTCGGAAGCAAGCTCAACTCTTACATCGAGAGAGGTGAGCTCCTCAATAACATACTGAGCTGCCATTCCCACATGGTAAGCCGAGCCGCAGGCTACGATGTATATTTTTCTGAGCTCCTTGATCTCATCATCGGAAAGGCCGAACTCATCAAGGGATACCTTTCCGTCTTTAACTACGGAATTGATAGTGTCCTGAATAACCTTGGGCTGCTCATGGATCTCCTTGAGCA
>DGRP01000138.1 GCA_002391065.1 Ruminococcus sp. UBA4385
GGGGCGAGAGCTACTACGGCGATGATAAGATCGTTGACGTAAATATCAGAAGAATAAGAATGAAGATAGAGGACGAGCCCTCAAACCCGAAGTATATTCTCACTATCTGGGGCTTCGGCTATAAGTGGTCGCCCGGAAACGGCTGATCTTAAAACAAACAGGGAGTAGGTTAGGTGTGTCCGCACTGCGGACGGGATATATATGAAAAAATCACATAAGAATATTGCCCGCAGGAGCATCACACGCCACTGGCTCACGAACAGCCTGGGGGCTGTAACGGTGATTCTTCTCCTTCTTGAGGTGCTCTTAGTGTTTCTTATGAGAAACTACTATTACAGCTCTGCAAGACAGTATCTGACATCAAGAATGAAGATCGTCACCACAGCGATAATGAATACCTCGGGCGAGGAACAGACAAACTATAATGCACAGATACGCTCCATAGTTGAGGGCTATGAGGACAAGGACAAGATCGAGCTTATGGCTATAAAGACAAACGGCGAGGTCGATGTTACATCTTCGGGCTTTTCACCCTCGGGCAAGGATAATATGCAGGACTATACTGACGCCAAAAAGTCAGACACGGGAACTGCCTCGCAGATATATGAGCTTGAAACAGGCGAAAAGGTGCTTGCAATGACGGCGGTGATCTCGCCGAAGGGAAGTGAGTACGAGGCTGTAAGAATGCTCTCCTCAATGAAGAATATAGATTCGCAGATAGTGCTTCTCACGGTTATAATGACGGGTGTTGTAATTGCGATAATTCTTCTTATGCTGTTCTCGGGTCTGTTCTTTATAAAGTCGATAGTTATTCCTATCAGAAACGTAAATGATGTTGCGAGAAAGTTCGCAACAGGGGATTTCAGAGAACGTATAGAAAAACAGCGTGATGATGAGCTGGGCGAGCTCTGCGACTCAATAAACTATATGGCGCAGGAGCTTTCCAATACAGAACAGATGAAAAATGAGTTCATATCCTCTGTATCACATGAGCTCAGAACTCCGCTTACAGCTATAAAGGGCTGGACTGAAACGATCACAATGATGTACGATGATAAGGAGACCTTCAAAAAAGGAATGAGAGTCATCACCAGCGAGACAGAGCGTCTGTCACAGATGGTAGAGGAGCTTCTTGACTTCTCAAGAATTCAGGACAACCGCCTGACCCTTGTGATGGACACGATAGATATTCTCGCAGAGCTTACCGAGACAGTTCTTATTTATCAGGAAAGAGCAAGAGCTCTCGGTATAAAGCTTAATTACTATGAGCCTCAGATGCTCTCTTTTGTATACGGAGACAAGAACAGGCTAAGACAGGTTTTCATAAACATAGTGGACAATGCTATCAAGTATTCGGATAAGGGCGATACTGTTTCGATCGAAGCCTACGAAGAAGACGGCGAGATATGTATCTCTATCTCAGATACGGGTATAGGCATTTCAAAGGAAGACCTGCCGAAGATAAAAACAAAATTCTTCAAGGCAAACCATACAAGACGAGGCTCGGGTATAGGCCTTGCCGTTGCTGATGAGATAATACAGCGTCACGGCGGAACACTTGAGGTTGACAGCGAGCAGGGCGTCGGAACAACAGTAATGATAACCCTGCCGTGTATAGAGCAGAACAAGAAAGCAGACAAAAATGATACGGTGAACGTTGAGCTTATATCGACCGAGCCTATAGATAGTCAGGAGGACATCGCAGCAGATGAGCAGCAAACCCGAAACCAATGAGAAATTCAAGACAAGTATAGGCGGTCAGGCGGTTATTGAGGGCGTTATGATGAGAGGCCCCGAAAAGGGAGCTATGGCGTGCCGCCTCCCAAGCGGAGAGATCGACCTTGAAACATGGGACGTAAAAGGCGGAAAGGCATGGTACAGAAAAGTGCCCTTTGTGAGAGGAATTTTCAGCTTTGTTTCATCGCTGATACTGGGATATAAATGCCTTATGAAGTCCGCTGACAAGCAGATGACCGATGATGACGAAGAGCCGGAAACAAAATTTGAGAAATGGCTCTCCGAAAAGCTCGGCGATAAGATAATGCCTGTTGTTTCAGTTATTTCAATGATGCTGGGAATAGGTCTGGCGATAGTGCTGTTTATGTGGCTGCCGTCTGTTATATCAAAGTTTATCAGCAAGCACATAATAAGCCTTTCGGCTGTGGTAAAAAATATTATCGAGGGCTTTATCAAGATCGGCATTTTTATAGGATATACCTCGCTTACAAGGCTGATGAAGGATATGTCCATAACATACGAGTATCACGGGGCAGAGCATAAGACTATTGCCTGCTATGAGCGTGAGGAGGAGCTTACTGTCGAGAACGTTAAAAAGCAGTGTCGCTTCCACCCAAGGTGCGGAACGAGCTTTATCTTCCTTGTTCTTTTCATAAGCATTTTCGTGACCTCTGTTTTTCAGGTGTCATGGGACAATCTTTTACTGAGAGTGCTCACAAAGATAGCACTTCTGCCTGTGGTTACAGGCATAGCCTTTGAGCTTATAAGGCTTGCGGGAAAGTACAGCAATCCATTCACAAGGATAGTTTCTGCGCCGGGTCTCTGGATACAGAGAATAACTACCAAGGAGCCGAATGAAAAGCAGATCGAGTGCGCTATCGCAGCACTGAAAGAGTGTATCCCTGAAAAGAAGGGGGATGATCAGTGGTGACCTATAAAGCCTTATCTGAGGACAGAGTAAGAATGCTTTTTGCAAGAGGAATAGAAAATGCAGGCTATGAGCTCTCTGAGCTGCTCGGATTGGCGCTCGGTGTTGACTGCCGCAGTGCCGATTACTATCAGCTTCTCGGAGAGGAAGTCTCTCCCGAGGCTGTAAAAGCTTTAGATGAACTGCTTGACCGCAGGCTTAACGGAGAGCCTTTGCAGTATCTGCTCGGAGAGTGGGAGTTTTACGGCCTGCCGATAAAGGTAGGCAGGGGAGTGCTTATCCCAAGACAGGATACCGAGACCCTTGTAGATGTTATAAGGGGAAGGCTCAAGGATAAAGATGAACTGACTGTCATAGATATATGCTCGGGAAGCGGCTGTATTGCCTGTGCGCTTAACAGTACATTCAACTGTGAAAAGATATACTGCGTTGAAAAAAGCGAGGAGGCTATCCCGTACCTTGAGGAAAACCTCAGACGTCATTGTCCCGATGCCGAGATCATAAAAGGCGATGCCCGTCTGAAGGAGACTGTTGACAAGCTCCCCGAGGCTGACCTTATAGTCTGCAATCCGCCCTATCTTTCAAAGGAGGATATGGAGAATCTTCAGCCTGAGGTTACATTTGAGCCCGAAATGGCACTCTACGGCGGAGAAGACGGACTTGACTTCTATCGTGACATTGTAAGGCTATGGGCAAGAAAGCTCAGACCTTCGGGGCTTATGGCTTTTGAGATAGGTCTCGGACAGGAAGAAGAGGTCTCATTGATGATGATACAGCACGGGCTTAAAAATGTCAGGTGGCATAAGGATCTGGGCGGTATAAACCGTTGCGTGTGCGGTAATGCGGAAGATGATTAACTGTACAGACAAACGGACACATAATAGTATATAATGTTATCAGAGGGAAAAATCCCGACTGAAACTGAAAGGAAAGATATACAATGGCAGCAGATAAGAAGAAAAAACAGGAAAAGGCTTCGGGCGTTAAGATCACTGATGCGGCTGAGAAGAAAAAAGCACTTGAAACTGCAATGGCATATATTGAGAAGCAGTTCGGAAATGGCGCTATCATGAAGCTCGGCGACGCAAGAGCTATGGACGTTGAGGCTATTCCGACAGGCTCAATGACGCTTGATATGGCTCTTGGTATAGGCGGAGTTCCGAGAGGAAGGATCATCGAGATATACGGGCCTGAATCATCAGGTAAAACAACCGTTGCGCTTCACATTATTGCGGAGACTCAGAAAATGGGCGGCGAGGTAGCCTTCATAGACGTTGAGCACGCTCTTGACCCTGTGTATGCGGAAAAGCTCGGAGTTGACATCGAGAATATGCTCGTATCCCAGCCCGACAGCGGTGAGCAGGCTCTTGAGATTGCCGAGGCTCTTACACGTTCGGGTGCTATCGACTGTATCGTAATCGACTCAGTTGCCGCAATGGTAACAAAGGCAGAGATCGACGGCGAAATGGGCGACACTCATGTAGGACAGCTCGCAAGACTTATGTCCCAGGCAATGAAAAAGCTAACGGGCGTTATCGGAAAGTCAAACACCACAGCCGTTTTCATCAATCAGGTAAGAGAGAAGATCGGCGTTATGTACGGCAACCCCGAAACCACTCCGGGCGGCCGTGCCCTGAAATTCTATTCCTCTGTCCGTATTGAGGTCAGAAGAGGCGAGCAGATCAAGAACGGCTCTGAGGTAATAGGCAACAGAACACGCTGTAAGGTAGTAAAGAACAAGGTTGCACCTCCGTTCAAGGAGTGCGAATTTGATATTATGTACGGCAAGGGTATTTCCCGTGTGGGCGAGGTGCTTGACCTTGCGGTTGACCTTGACATAGTCAAGAAGGGCGGAGCATGGTTCAGCTACGGCGAGATGAAGCTCGGACAGGGCAGAGACAACTCAAAGGAAAACCTTCTCAATAACCCTGAGATCATGCAGGAGATAGAGGATAAGATCAAGGAGAAGCTGAACGCTGAGCAGGCAGCCGAGAAGCTCAAAAAGAAGGACGAGCTTGAAGCAAAGGCAAATGCCGCAGCAGCATCGCAGGCTAAGCAGGAAACGGCTGATGAACCAGAGGAGGACGATGCTCCGAAGGGCAAGAAGATCAGAAAGACCGTTTCTGAGAGTGCTTCCGTTACAGCAGATGCCGAGAACGATTTTCAGGAGTTTGCTCCTATCGACGTTTCCAAGCTCGGTGAAGGCTGATGCCAAGGCTTCAAAGCGTAGAAAAATATAAGGGCTCTACATGGGAGATCGTGCTCGATAATGACGAGCACGTTTACCTGAGCTATGAGGTTGTAAGCCGCTTTTCTCTCGCAGAGGGTCAGGAATACGATGATGAGGACTGGCAGGAGATAGTCGCCGAGAACGAGTTCAGAAAGGCAAGAGAGCGTGCTCTCTATCTGCTTGATTACCGTGACTATTCCTATATTGAGCTTTACAATAAGCTTGAAAAGACCTACGGTACAGAAATCTGCGAGCGTGTCATGGACAAAATGGTGGAGCTCGGAACTATCAATGACAGGCGCTATGCCGAGGGTCTTGCAAAGACCTATATCGAAAGCAGAAATTACGGCTACTATAAGGCTATGCAGGCAATGCGTCAGAAGGGTATCACAAAGCAGATAGCCGAGGAAGCCTTAGAGCCTTATGAAGAGGGTACCTATGACAGGCTTCGTGAGTTTGCGGAGAAAAAGTACGGCGCATACCTTGATGACGAGGCAGGTATCCGCAAGGTGAAAAACGCACTGGTTCGCAGAGGCTTTTCCTACGATATAGTTAATCAGGTAGTCAGAGACATAGTCGATGAGCTTGATGATGATGACGAATAGAGGTGACAAAATGAGAGACAACAGAATACTTTGTGCTGTCCTTGCAGCAGTGCTGATGCTCAGCGGCTGTTCGCTCATAAACGAGACCGACACGGTCGATGAATCTCCTGCTGAAACAAAAAAGATAGTAACAGCACAGCCCGATTCTCAGACAGAGGAGGAGACCGACCCTCTCCTTGAGCCTGAAAAGGTAGTCGTCACCTATATGAGAGCCGCAAACGCAGAGTTCGACCGTTCAATGACCAAGCTTATGACTGATGCGTATGCAGCCAAGTATGAATACACAAAAGAAAACATGGGTCATGACCATGATTATGAAGGCGAGCACGAGGAGCAGGACTTCAAGTATGAGTTTGACCACGAGAAAAGCGGCTTCATTGACTGGGTAAATGTCGAGGAGGATTACATCAAGGCTTGCGAGATCTATATCACTGTGACCTATGGTGAGGATCAGCAGCCTGTTTCGCAGTACCTTGTTCTTATTCAGGACGAAGAGGACAAAAAGTGGAAGATCTGCTTTGCAGGCTCAAAGCAGCAGGCATATACCGAGGGCCTGATAAAAGACGAGCGCTCAGAGAAAGCACTCGACAGCGCAAAGGCTGTATATGAAGCAGTTTCGGCAGTTCATGATGAGCTTGCTTCCGATGAAGAGTATGAGTTCAAGTTTATAAATTACATCTCCACCGAGGACGATGAGTTTGTAAACCGCATTAAGGATACACTCCCCGAGGAGCTTAAAACAAGCTACTTTACCGTTTTCCTTGACGGTCAGGAGCTTGACCATATCGTCTGGGGAGAGAGTATCGACTCTGACCTTATGGTGACATATCCGACTGAGGATAAAAAGGCCGAATAGAATATGAGCCCTCGCGAAAACAGGCGGGGGCTTTACTTTTTGGGAAAGATGTGCTATACTGTTAGCAAGGTCTTACTTCAGACCTTGAAGAATTATTCAGGAGGTAATATTATGGACGAGATAGAATTCAGATATGATACCCAGCTTCTTATAGATGCAGAGGGGCTTGACGAGGACGAGCTAGATGATTACATAACCGAGCATTTTGTGGGTGACAGCCTGCTTGTTATCGGTGATGACGAGACCGTAAAGATTCATTTCCATACCAACGAGCCGTGGAAGCTTCTTGAGTACTGTGCTACTCTCGGTGAGATATACGATATTGTAGTTGAGGATATGGACAGACAGTCAAGAGGCCTGAAAGGCTAGGAGGTACAGCTATGAACGAAGTTATCAAGGCAATGAAGGACAGAAGAAGCTGCAGAAAATTCAATTCCACACCTGTGCCCGATGCTATCATTGATGAGATAGTCGAGGCCGGTCTGTATGCAGCAAACGGCAGAGGAACTCAGTGTCCTGTTATCGCAGTTGTGAAAGACGAGCAGACAAGAAAGGCTATAAGTATCCTTAACAGACGCATAGGCGGCTGGGAGGAGGGCTTTGACCCGTTCTACGGTGCGACCTGCTATCTGTGGGTGCTGGCCCCTAAGGACAATCCTACCTACATTTATGACGGCAGCCTTGTAATGGGAAACCTTATGCTTGCGGCTCACGCACTGGGTGTTTCGAGTATATGGATACACAGAGCAAAGGAAGAAAGCGAGTGCGAGGAGGGCAGAGCTATCCTTGATGAAATTGGCATTCCCGAGGGCTATGTGGGTATAGGACACTGTGCAATAGGCTATTCCGATGCAGAGCCTGACGCTGCAGCTCCGAGAAAAGAGAACAGGGTTTTCAAAAAGTAACATTTACATGGAGAAAAAAAGATCACAGAGAAGTAAAAGCCCCGAAGCGTTAGCTTCGGGGCTTTGTATATCAGAAAAACTCTTCAAACCTGTTTGATTTTATCTCAAACGAATCCTCGCGGTCAGGACCGTTTGCAATGCGGTAGTACTTTTCGCCTCTTCTGCGGCTGATGGAGATAGTCTCCTTGTCAAGAAAGATCATACGGTTGACCTCGTTGCAGTCAAGGAGCGCAAGCTCGCTTTCACCGAGATCGTCATTACCGCAGAGGAGTGCCATTACAAGGTTTTTGTTCTTTTCCATGTGCTCACGCAGCAGCGGCATATCCTCCTTTATCGAGAACCTCCACGAGTTTAATCCGTCCTTTGCGGCGGCTTCCTTGTGCGTTTTGTACTTCACAAACAGCGTGAACGATGTGCCCCTTGTGTTCACCTCATAGATGCGCCTGTCACTTCCGCTTTCTATCATAACAGGGTCAACACCTCTGCTCATAAGCTTTGAGAGAACTGCTCCGTAGTAAAAATCCGCAGTCCTTATCCTTGACATAAGCACACCTCCCTTATAATTGCATATTCTTATAATAGCACATTTTTCCGAAAAAGTAAAGCGGAAAATGTGTTCACAGAAAACTGTTGAAATATATCGGGAAACATGATATAATAACAAGGTTATATAACTATACGGAGGAATGACGATGATATATAATAACGTACTTGAATGTATGGGCCAGACCCCCATGATAAGGCTCTCCCGAATGGCAGATCCCGAGGGTGCCGAGATACTTGTAAAGTTCGAGGGGCTCAATGTCGGCGGCTCTATCAAGACGAGAACAGCCTATAACATGATCTGCGATGCAGAGCGTAAGGGTCTGATAAATAAAGATACTATCATAGTTGAGCCTACCTCGGGCAATCAGGGAATAGGACTTGCACTTGTGGGTGCGGTCAGGGGCTATAAGACAGTCATAATTATGCCCGATTCTGTCAGCGAGGAGAGAAGAAAGCTCGTAGCCCACTACGGCGCAGAGGTAAAGCTTGTTCACGATGAGGGCAACATAGGTGAGTGCATTGAAAGATGTATACAGATAGCTGCTGAAATGTCAGCAAATGACCCGAATGTTTTTGTGCCTCAGCAGTTTTCAAATCCTGCAAACCCCGAAATACACCGCAAGGCTACAGGCCTTGAGATAGCTGAACAGGTAGGAAAGAACATCGACGGCTTCTGCTCGGGAATAGGAACAGGCGGAACTATCAGCGGCATAGGCGAAACACTCCAGAAGCTTTATCCCGATATTGAGATCTGGGCAGTTGAGCCCGAGCACGCAGCGATCCTTGCAGGCGGTACGGTAGGAACACATCTGCAAATGGGTATCGGCGACGGAATTATCCCCGATAACCTCAACCGTGAGATATACAGTAACATCTATGTAGTCACCGATGAGGAGGCTATTCAGACTGCGAAAGACCTCGCAAGGCTTGAGGGTATAATGTGCGGAATTTCCGCAGGCACGAATGTAGCCGCAGCCAGACAGCTTGCAAAGAAGCTCGGCAAGGGAAAGACAGTAGTAACCGTTCTCCCCGATACAGCAGAGCGCTATTTCTCAACACCTCTTTTCGATAACGAATAATGCACGAAAGGACTGCTTAGCGCAGTCCTTTTTAGTTTTCAACATTTTCTTATTGTTAAGTTGCACAAGAAATGTTGAACAAATTAGTGCAAGAATTTTTTGGAAAATTGTTTACAAAAAATAAAAAGTGTGGTATAATAAGTTTGTTCTAAGAAACAAATTAATAGAGAACAATAGAGAAATGAGGTGTTGTTATGAGATCGATCGTTACTATCAGCCGTGAATTCGGAAGCGGAGGAAGAGAGATAGGCAAGAGACTTGCAGATAAACTCAATGTTCCGTTCTATGATAAGGAGCTGCTTGAAATGGCCTCCAAGGAGAGTGGAATAGCGAGAGAGCTGTTTGTGAAGAACGATGAATCTTATACCAACAGCTTTTTGTATTCGCTTGTAATGGGAAGCTATCCCATATCGCCTGACGGAAGGCTCAATCCTGAGCTTCCGCTTAATCATAAGATTTTTCTGGCGCAGTTTGAGACTATCAAGAAGCTGGCTGAGAAGGGTCCTTGCGTAATAGTCGGCAGGTGTGCGGATTATGTTCTTAAAGAAGAGCCGAATGTAATAGACTTCTTTATCTCGGGTAATATGTATGATAAGAAAAAGAGAATACTCGAAAGGTATGATATTGAAAAGCCCAAGGTAGAGGAATTTATCAGAAAGACTGACAAGCGCAGAGCATCATATTATAATTACTATACCGATATGAAGTGGGGCGATGCAAGGAATTTTGACCTTTGTATCAATTCCTCAAAGTCGGGAATAGAGGGTGCGGTTGACCTTATGCTTGCTTATATCGGCATTAAGGAAAACAAGCCTGCGGGTTAGTTACTTTTTTAACATTGCAAATTTCTTAAATTCATTTTACTTTCCTTACTACGAAAAGAGATCGTCGGGAGACGGTCTCTTTTTGTATGATACATAGGGAAAAAGTAGGATTTTTAACGGCGTTTTTGAAGCTGTTAAAAAAATATCAATGTACAAACAGAATTAAAATGGTTAATAAGTTTATTGTTAAAACATAGTAACAGAAATGTCAGTAATTTTCTACTTAAAATAATCAAAAAAACTTGTGTTTGTAAGTATTTTGTTGTATAATGTTTATATGACTAGCTATGTCCTGTTATGCGTATTTGCAGACGGGACTGTATATTGCAGGCATCACCCAAATAAGGCGGAAAAACCGCCAAAATATTAAGGAGGTTGTTTTATGTCAGAACAAAACCTGAACCAGTTCAGGGGCACTGAAGCCCAGGAAAAGCAGCTTCAGGAAGTTATCGCAAAGCACCGCGGCCAGCCCGGCGGACTTATGCCAACACTTCAGGAAGCACAGGGTATCTACGGCTACCTGCCGGTCGAGGTACAGTCCAAGATCGCAGACGGCCTCGGAGTATCGCTTTCCGAGGTATTCGGTGTAGCAACATTCTATTCCCAGTTTTCACTTACGCCAAAGGGCGAGCACGTATGCAGCGTCTGTCTTGGAACGGCATGCTACGTTAAGGGCTCGGACAAGATCCTTGAGGCTCTTGAGAAGAAGCTTGGCATCAAAGCAGGCGAATGTACTGCTGACGGCAAGTTCTCTATTGAGTCCTGCCGCTGTGTAGGAGCTTGCGGACTTGCACCTGTAATGACCATCGGTGATGAGGTTTACGGAAAGCTTACACCCGATCAGGTCAGCGGCATCATTGATTCCTATATGAATGAAAAGGGAGGCGAGTAAAGCATGACGTTTGAAGAACTTACCGCGATAAGAAAGAAGCACTCCGACCTTATCAAGGTCAGAAAGCTTATAGCTTCCGAGGCTGCCGAGATGGCAAAGAAGACTGAGTACCGTAAGCAGATACTCGTTTGCGGCGGTACAGGCTGTACCTCTTCGGGAAGCAAGAAGATACTTGAGGCTCTTGATAACGAGCTGAAGGCTCAGGGCATTGAAAATGAGATCCTCGTTGTAAGAACAGGATGCTTCGGCCTTTGCTCACTCGGTCCTATCGTTATCGTTTATCCTGAGGGTACATTCTATGCGCAGGTTACTCCTGAGGGCGTTGTAAGGATCGTTGACGAGCATCTTAAGAACGATCAGGTCTGCAAGGATCTTCTCTATAAGGAGACCGTTCATGAGGACGGCTCTATCATCGGTCTTGCAGAGACTAACTTCTATAAGAAGCAGAAGAGAATCGCTTTGCGTAACTGCGGAGTTATCGACCCCGAGAATATCGAGGAATATATCGGAACAAGAGGCTATGAGGCTCTTTACAAGGTGCTTGACAGCATGACTCCTGATGAGGTATGTCAGGAAATTCTTGATTCGGGTATCAGAGGAAGAGGAGGCGCAGGCTTCCCGACAGGAAGAAAGTGGATGTTCACTAAGGATGCTCCCGGCGATGTTAAGTATGTTGCTTGTAACGCCGACGAGGGCGACCCCGGTGCATTCATGGACAGATCTATCCTCGAGGGCGACCCTCACGCTATCATCGAGGCTATGACTATAGCTTCCTATGCTGTAGGCGCTCATCAGGGTTATGTATATGTAAGAGCTGAGTACCCTGTAGCTGTTCACAGACTTCAGGTAGCTCTCGATCAGGCAAGAGAGTACGGACTCCTCGGAAAGAACATCTTCGGCAAGGGCCATGACTTCGACATCGAGATCAGACTCGGCGCAGGTGCTTTCGTATGCGGTGAGGAAACTGCACTTCTGACCTCTATCGAGGGTAACAGAGGTGAGCCGAGACCTCGTCCTCCGTTCCCTGCTGTTAAGGGTCTGTTCGGCAAGCCTACTCTGCTTAACAACGTTGAGACCTATGCCAATATCGCTCAGATCATCAGAAAGGGCGCTGCATGGTATTCATCTATGGGTACCGAGACCTCTAAGGGTACTAAGGTATTCGCTCTCGGCGGAAAGATCACAAACGTTGGTCTCGTTGAGATTCCTATGGGTACGACTCTTCGTGAGATCATTGAGGAGATCGGCGGCGGCATTCCTAACGGAAAGAAGTTCAAGGCTGCTCAGACCGGCGGTCCTTCAGGCGGATGTATCCCTGCTAAGTACATAGATACTCCTATCGACTATGAGTCGCTCGCAAAGCTTGGCTCTATGATGGGTTCGGGCGGACTTATCGTTATGGACGAGGACAACTGTATGGTTGACGTATCCAAGTTCTACCTTGAGTTCACCGTTGATGAATCCTGCGGTAAGTGTACACCTTGCCGTGTAGGTACAAGAAAGCTCCATCAGCTTCTTGATAAGATCACTAAGGGTCAGGGCACTATGGAAGACCTCGATCTTATCGACCAGCTTGCTAACCACATGAAGAGCTCGTCTCTCTGTGCACTCGGTCAGTCAGCTCCTAACCCTGTACTTTCTACAATCAAACAGTTCAGAGAAGAATATGAGGCTCATATCAAGGAGGGCAGATGCCCTGCAGGCGTATGTAAGGATCTGCTCAAGTATGAGATCATTGCCGACAAGTGTAAGGGCTGTACGCTCTGCGCTAGAAACTGTCCTGTCAAGGCTATTGAGGGTACTGTACGTCAGCCTCACGTTATTGACACAGACAAGTGTATCAAGTGCGGCGTATGTATGTCTAACTGTAAGTTCGGCGCAGTTGTGAGAAAGTAAGGAAGGAGGGCACATTTATGGAAAATGTTCAGACTGTTAATCTTAAAATAAACGGCATACCTGTTACTGTTCCTGCAGGCTCTACTATCCTTGAAGCTGCGAGAGTAGCAAACGTTGACATTCCTACGCTCTGCTATCTTAAGGAGATCAACTGCATCGGTGCTTGCCGTATCTGTGTAGTTGAGGCTACAGGCGCAAGAGGTCTTGTGGCTGCCTGCGTATATCCTGTTGCTGAGGGTATGGAGGTACAGACCAATACACCTAAGGTAAGAGAGTCAAGAAAGACCACTATCGAGCTTCTTCTCTCAAACCACAATAAGAAATGTCTTTCCTGCGTAAGAAGCACAAACTGTGAGCTCCAGCAGCTTGCTCGTGACTATGGCGCAGATGAGGACAGATTCCAGCCTGAGGAGATGGATAAGCCCATCGACACTTCCTCGGCTTATATCGTAAGAGATAACAACAAGTGCGTAAACTGCATGAGATGTGTAGCTGCTTGTAAGAATATGCAGAGCATTTCCGTTATCGGACCTATCCAGAGAGGCTTCAAGACTCATATCGGCTGTGCATTTGATGCACCTCTCGGCGAGTCGCCCTGCGTTGGCTGCGGTCAGTGTATCGTAGCTTGTCCTACAGGCGCTCTGCAGGAGAAGAGCAGCGAGGATAAGGTTTGGGACGCTATCGCAGATCCCGAGAAGAAGGTCGTATTCTTTACAGCTCCTTCTATCAGAGCTACTCTCGGCGAGGAGTTCGGCAATCCTATCGGCACTAACGTTGAGGGCAAGATGATTTCCGCTATCAAGGGCCTCGGCGATGTTGAGTGCTTCAACATGGACGTTACCGCTGACCTCACAATCGTTGAGGAGGCTAACGAGCTTATCGAAAGGATCCAGAACAAGGGAACAATGCCAATGTTTACATCATGCTGCCCCGGCTGGGTTAAGTTCTGTGAGCACTACTATCCTGATTTTGTAGATCATCTGTCTTCGTGCAAGTCACCTCAGCAGATGTTCGGCGCAGTTCTCAAGAGCTACTACTGCCAGAAGAACAACATTGATCCCAAGAACCTGTTCGTTGTCAGCGTTATCCCATGTACTGCCAAGAAGTTCGAGGTAACAAGAGAAGAGCAGAGATCTCAGGACTTCGATGATGTTGATGTAGCACTCACAACAAGAGAGCTCGGCAGAATGATTAAGAGAGCAGGCATTAACTTCAATGCACTTCCTGACGGCGAGTTTGACGATCCGTTCGAGACAGCATCGGGCGCAGGCGCAATCTTCGGTGCAACAGGCGGTGTTATGGAGGCAGCTCTCAGAACCGCAGCTATCAAGCTTGACGGCGAGTGCAAGGCACTTGAGTTCACTGAGGTAAGAGGAACCAAGGGCATCAAGGAGGCTGACTACACAGTTGGCGGAGTTAATGTCAAGGTCTGTGTAGCTTCGGGTCTTGCTAATGCAAGAAAGGTTGTTGACAGCATTATCTCCGGTGAGAAGCATTATGACTTCGTAGAGGTCATGGCTTGTCCCGGCGGCTGCAT
>DGRP01000020.1:0-19030 GCA_002391065.1 Ruminococcus sp. UBA4385
CAAAACAGGAGCTTGTTACTGCACAGTACGGCATACCTACTCCTGACAATAAGCCTAAGAAGCCTTCTGTTCCTGTAAAAACTAAAGCCCAATCCTTCGACATTTCAAAAGTTAAAGTCGGAGTTAAGGTTTCGCATAAAATGTTTGGTGTTGGCACAATTGTCAAGAAGTATAAGTCCAATAAGTATGTTATAGTTCACTTCAAGGAAGGCGAGAAACAGTTCTTGCTGCCTGATGCGTTTGCTAAGGGATTTCTTAATATGGTATAAGTAAAAAGCTGCTATGTACATGATTGTATATAGCAGCTTTTTTTATTACAGCAACATAAGCAATAGAAATCGCTTGATACATTCTCCTTATCAAATACTAAATTAGATTGTTGACTAACTGTGATACTTGTTTTTTTACATCGGCATTTTTTATTTTGGCTTTACAAAACTTACTTGCTTTTGTTTCTCTTCCACTTTTAATATTTTTTTGATATACATAAAAATCATAAAGATTTTTGTCTGTTTCTTTGACTTCATATCTATACTCTTTATTTCCTGATATAAACACAATATTACCGTTACTATTTGCTGCGCAATAACCTTTTATTGATAGTTGTTCTAAATCCCTTCGCATAGCTAAAGCGGTTTGATAGCGCTTATTTGGGTCTATATCAATCGCCTTATTGATAATATGTCTGATTTTTCTCGGAACATACAACTGATAATCAGAATCGTTAATAAGCACTCCATTAGACACATTCTCTTTAAACCTGATTGGGTCACTCTGAAATTTATCACTAATTTCTGAAATACCATTAAACAATCTGAATGCCGTTAGCCCTACTTGATAAATGTCCGTTCTTATATCGTAGACATCCTCTTTAAGGGTTTCGGGAGAAACGTGGGTCAAATATATCTGCTTAGGCTTTATTGCTTCATGATTTGGCGAAAAACATGTTATACCATAATCCGTCAATATAAACTCATTATTATCTCCAACTAAAATATTATTAGGTTTGATATCACAATGATAATAATCATTTTCATGCAAGTATTCTAAACCACGTAAAACATCTATCAAACACTTTATCGCTAAATCTGTTTGTAAGAAATTGCAACTATTCACCATATTTATTACAGAACCTTTTTCATAATAAGGCATAGCTATTGCAACTAATGAAGAATTAAATCCATATTCTACGACATCTGCATACTTTATATTTACTACATTTACATGGTTAAGCTTATTACCTATTTTTGCTTCCAAAAGTCGATCGTCAACACTTGTACGATTTGGCGGTATAAGTTTTAATGCACATTCAGTGTTTAAAGATAGATCCTTAGCTCTCCATACTTCTCCAAAGTTGCCTCCACCAATATAATCTAAAAGAATATATTTATAAATTTTGTCATTCTTATTAAAAATCATTTTCTAATCCCCTATAAGCCACTAGCATTGCATCAGCCATTGTGTTGTCCCAGTACTTATCAGTTTTTCCTAACAGACCTTCACATAACACTTTAACTCTGCTAGATGAAGTCCCAAGCTGATTGTACAATTTCTTCTCAACAGGAATAGTGTGTTCTTTTGCTGATAGTAATATTAATGCATCAATATATGTTGTCTCTCTCTTACTGCTGTTTTCATTTCCGTTAAATTCATTTGTTTTCAGATAGATTTTCTTAATTGTCGAATTGATCCTGAGAATTCTATCTATCTCACTCTTGGCCCAGTACAGTTTATCTTCGATATTGATTATCGATGTTGGAAACTTTATAAGATTCTCACTATCCTTATTTAAGAAAGCAATCGAGTTATCCCTCTTTTCTAAAACTGCATACCTTATCTCTTTAGTTGATACTCTAAATCCAATAACAGTCATTTTATCTACACCTCACAAACCCATTATTCTCACATTATATATTTAATCAAACTCTACATCTTCCTCAGCAACGTTATAAATATCAATCCTATTATCGATATCGATACGATTGACTATCCATCCATTAAGCTGACACATTTGAATAAAATCATTTATTCTGTTTTTTCCATGCATTTCCTTTAATGTTACTACTACACCAAATGGCATAGGAGTGTCATGCTTTGATTTCAGTCGTTCCTTAGTTTTTATACTAAGTCCCCACATACCTGCTTCATATTTTTTCTTTGGAATCGCTCTGCTTTTTATTTGATCGCTAATATGTTTGATATTGTCCCATTTGCGATAAAGAGTTCTTGCGACACCTTCATATAGACCAGCTCCGGACGAATCACCTTGCGTATTATTGTTTAACGACTTTATTGAAACCTTGCCTTTACTTAAATGAATTCTTCCAAAATGAATATCCATTTCTGTGTCAGTATAATCTACACCTTGATTTCTCGAACAAGTCGGGTAATAGCATAAAGTTGCTCGTGCATAGTATGGATGAGCATCGTTTTCATATGGCACTGGTAATCTATAGGTATAGGTTTCATATGATTCTGTTAATCCAGTCATTATAAATCGAATTTCATCGTCAGGTGTATTAACAATATCCTCAATTCTAACCGGAACAACTCCAAATCCTATAGAGTGTGTAGTATCATCTCGACGATTCCATCCAGCTGCGGAATCAACTATCAATGCCTTAGCAATTTCTCTGCTGAAACCCATTTTATAAATTAAAAAAGCAAGCTTGCGTGCTATCCATGGAGCTGCAAATGATGTGCCTATCTTTTTTCCTTCACCATTTGGTAAACAGACTGTGATACATTCTCCTTTATCACCGCCATAATAGCTTACATCTGGTTTGTTGAAAAAAGACAGAACAGGACCTACTCGATGATATGAAGCGGGGTTATTCTTAAAGTCAACCGCATTAACCACTAAAGAATTAAGTGAATCAGCAGGGGCACCAATTTTCATTGTTTCCTTTGTTCTGCTGCCTTTATTTGTTCCCGCTACAACAAAAACTACATCATATAAGCTTTGTAATTCATCAAGAATTGCAGCTTCAGGAGACATATAATTAGGATTGATCTCCAATGCGGAACCAAGAGATAAATTCCAGACTTTTATATCAGGGTTTGCCTTAACTATCTCTCGAATGCTACGCATTATTGTAAATGAACTGAATCTTCCATGAGTTGCAACACCAAAATGCTTAACTCTAAATCTTCCACAACCATCATCCAAGTTTTTATTAAATGAAGGCCCATCAACAATGATTGAAGAAACCGCAGTTCCATGTTCATAATCAATACTATCAACTTCTATATCATCGGAAATCATTCTTTTGTATGTAACCCATTTGCCAAAATAAACACTATCATCAAAGAGAGTATCAATAACGCCTACAAAAGGCTCGTTTGATGGATCTGGTATGGATAATGGTTCAAAATCATCATATCCTAATATATCTTCTTTTGCAATCTCTCTCATATCCACAACTTTCATAGATATTAGATAAGGCACGTTCATCTTGAGTTTTGCAAAATCCTCTGGTGATACTCTTAAAGTTTGATCATCTATCATTTTAGTTTCGGCTATATCAATACCGATTCTGTCTAAAAGATCACGTGTAGAGATATTGGTCTTATACAGAGATATTATTACAGCCTCTTCTACATCCTCAACTTTTGTATCAACTGCAAATTTACTAACATAATAAGCATCAACCAGTGTATTTACAAATACACTTCTTTTGATATCTTCACACTCATAAACCTTTTCGTTATTGTTAATAGTATCAATTATATCGTGAGTAATACAACCATTATACTTATTTTTTATATACGAATTGACGATAGATAATTTGCGTATAGCTTCATATAATACTTCTTCGCTTATGAAGTGAATAAACACATGCTTTTGAGGAGTTCCTTCAAAACGGGAGCCTCTGATTGTATCGTTAGATGATATTTTCCCTTTTTTAAACAATGAATTGATCCTATTGCTTTTGGCTATTACATCGATATAATATACACTGAGCAGGATTCCGCCTATAGTTCTGTCTTTTTGCCAATATGCAGCAATAGCTTTTAATTGCTCTATAAGTTCAGACAAATGCTTTGAATCAACCTTTCTTCCTTTTGGAATATTTCTGGCTCCAGGTTTATTGGGATTAGGTTTATGCTCGAATTTTCCTTTTAACTGCAATGTAGGATTCATGTACTCACTCCTTTAATTCCCTTGCAACTTGACTTTTAGAAATACCTGTGAGAATTTCTATTTCTCTAACAGTAAGCCCCTGACTATTTAAGGTTTTAACATCTAATTCTGAGTTATTAGTTATGTTTTGGTATATTCTTTTGAGATAATTATACTCTTCGCCTGGATTACTAAAGGCTATTGAGGTTTTAATGACATTCTTCAATTCTCCTGGCATCAACAATGGATTCATCAAAGAAATAATCTTTTTAAATAAACGGATATTCCTTCCCGCAAATTTGAATTTATTAAGGTAATCATTTAGCAATATTTCCGCAATATCAACTAAATCTTCTTTTGTGTATCTATCAAAACTTATTATAGAATCAAAACGTCTGGTCAACGCTCTGTCGAAATGCCCATAAAGGTTTGTGGTTGCAATTATTACTATACGTTCATCAAGATTATCTAAGCCTTTCAATATTGCTGAAGTAGCTCTTCCCATTTCTCTTAAATCATTAGAATTAGTCCGATCTAAGGCTATTGAATCAATCTCATCAAAAAGAATAATAACCGCATCTGGATTAGAGAAGTTATTAATCTCACTAAACAGTTCAGAAATGTTCTTTTGCGTTTGGCCAAGTTTGCTATCGACAATTAACGAAAAATCAACTATATATAATTCTCGTTCAAGTATTCTTGCAATCTGCTTTACTGTTTCTGTCTTTCCTGTTCCCGGCATCCCTTCAAACAGGAACTTATTAACGCCAACTCGATGATTAATGGCGTTAATAATTCCAATTACATCTTGTTGAATCTGCTCTGGAAGAGGAAGCGGCTCATTATTTATAGCTACTTTCTCTAAAAATCCTGTTTCCACTTCGTTCATTTGTGGAACAAAAGTATTTGCATTTGATAGAAGTGCCATAATATATTCTGCTAATTGATAGTCTCCACTTGCATCAAAATCTTTAGCGATTTCATACGCCTCATTTCTAAAACCAACATCATTTTTATCAGAATAATACTTTATGAGGTTCAATATATTCTTCTTCTTCATAACAACAACCTCCAATTCAATTATATTATATATCACCTTGGGACAAATGTCAATAGTTTTGGGACAAAAATTATCAGGCATATGATTTTATCCTAATCAGTCAAACAACAAAGAACCGCTTAGGAGTAATCCTAAGCGGTTCTTTGGAGCTAGTGACCCGGCTCGAACGGGCGACCTGCGCATTACGAATGCGCTGCACTACCAACTGTGCTACACTAGCATATTAAATTTTTGAATTTGTAAGGTGCTGCACGGCTGTCGCTTTATAATCAGTCCGAGACCTCATATTACAATAAAGCAAAGATCCCGATACAACTGTATCGGGAATCATTGTCCTATTCGGTTTGATTTAGTATTCTGCGTTAAAGACATCTTACATCAGAAAGGTTTTCCCCAACAAGTCACGCAGGCACTATAGCAGTTTTTCTATCTCTGAGGCGAATTTGGCGGGGTTTTCTCTGATCAGCTTATGGGTACTGTTCTTAAATGACACTGAGGAAAACGGCGCTTGGGAGTTTTCCTTATACCAGTCGGCAAGCTTCGGCGTAAACAGAGTGCCGGGAATTGCATAAAAATAAGTAAGAGGAACAGTAATCTGTCCGACCACATTTCTGTAATCCTCTTCCTTGAGGGAGCGTGCAAGGCTTTCAAGCACCTTTATACTGAACCTGTGAAGCTTTTTTCTCAGCATAATATAGAGTATAAACTTCGGGAGCTTTCTGTATTTCGGCACAGCCCCGAGGGTAAACATCATATATAGCTGCATAAAGGATTTGCCCTGATTATTCTTCATCGTGTCCTTGGTGTAGCGCCCCTTGTAAAGACCCATGCTCCAGCTTTCATCATTGAGCTGTTTTGGTGTCATATCACAGAGCACAACCTGTTTCAGCGCCTTGCAGCCGTAGTCACGGATATAGGTCATTACAGCGCCTGCGCCCATAGACCAGCCTACCAGAGTTATATCCGACAGTCCCAGCCCTGTAATAAGCTCATTAAGGTCGCTTGCGAGTGTCTCCATAGTGACCTTTTCTCTGTGAGCCGACTTGCTTTTTGCGTGACCTCTGTGATCGTATGAAATACAGCGGGCTTTGTCTTTAAGCAGCTTTATCGGTTCGGCATAAACATCGTGACTGCTTGCCCAGCCATGCAGAAAAACAACAGTCGGACCTTTGCCCGTATCCTCATAGTACAGCTTCATTCCGTTTTTTAGTGTGTAGTAGCTCATTTAAGTCTGCCTTAAGCTTATCTGATAAAGTGAGTAGCCACCCAAGGCTCTTTTTCAGGAAGGCCGTACTTCTCTTTTCCGAGGGCTATCGACTTCATAAGAAAGCTCATGTTTCTTGCAAGTGCCCTGACAGTCTGCAAGCCTTCAAGGTCCTGCTTAGCCTCTCCTGCCTGTCTGCCGTGAACGCTGTTCCAGTACTGGCTTGAAGCCACAGGCATACCTGTGATAGTAAAATACTTGTTTAGCTCATCAAATGTGGCTGAACAGCCGCCTCTTCTTGCAACAACAACGCTTGCACCCACCTTCATAGTCTTATCAAAGCTTGTGCTGTAGAAGAGCCTGTCAAGACAGGCAACAAGAGTTGCATTTGCAGAAGCATAGTAAACAGGGCTTGCGACTACAAGACCGTCAGCTTCCTCAAACTTCGGGGCGAGCTCATTCACAGTGTCATTAAACACACAGTGACCAAGCTCCGAGCACCTGTTGCAGGCAATACAGCCCCTTATGTCCTTGCTTCCGATCTGACAGACCTCAGTCTCAACGCCTTCGGCTTCAAAGACCTTTACCATTTCATCAAGCGCAACAGATGTGTTTCCGCCCACTCTGGGGCTTCCGTTTAATATAAGAACTTTCATAAAAGATACCTCCGATACAATTGCCCGATATGCATATCTGTAAGGGCATTAATAATGAACGCTATGCTTCATTATACCACATTTCTGAATGATCTGTCAATCATATAAGCTGAAACAGGATCACAAAAACGACTGCGGTTTTCCGCAGTCGTTTAGTTTATGCGCTCATACCCTCCAGAGGGTCTGCAATCTCTTTAGGTTTGAACCTTGTGCGTCCCTTTGCGTCGATAATGAGCATCTCATTGTCCCTGTCAAAGCTGCCGCTGCGAAGCTTTTCAGCAAGAGATGTTATTATCAGCTCGTTGATGCGGTTCATAGGTGCCCTCACTCCGAGAGGTGTATATGCTTTGTCAACAAGCTCCTTGAGAGCCTTTGGCGTAAGTCTGACCGTAATTCCTTTCTCCTTTCCTAACTGCTCTGCTTTGTCTTTGATAAGACAGCGCATATCCTTTTCCTTGATCTTGTGGAAGTTTACCGCAAGGGTTATCCTTCCTGCGATCTCCTGAAGCATTCCCTGCTCCATCATGTCATTCATGGTGAGTTTTTCAAAGAAGAGCTCATCGGGCTCATCAAGCTCATCATCGTCATCTCCGAAGATAGCACGCATTGCTGCTCCGTTTTCACGCTTGTCGTTTCTTAAGTCCTGGAATGCACCCATGTACACAAACATCGTTTTTGCAGAATCTACAATTCCCGACAGATCCTCCTGATCTATCTTTACATACTGAGCTGAGCCCTCAACTATGGTAAGGAGATTTGCCTGTACTGCCGCGTTGAAGTTGCGTTTGTTGCTGTCTATGCTGGGCATGAACTTCTTGTCTGCTTCATCGAGGAATACTATTGCAGTTCCGATATCGGAAAAGCCCTTGCGATTCATATCAAGGCTGTCGGAAGCTATGAGAATATCCTTGAGGATTTCTTCTGCCTCCGCACCCTTGTAGCCTGCTTCGGTTATGCGGCTGAGGTCTCTCTGGATAACGGGTATGGGAACATCATGCATAGCGAAGAAGTCTCTTACAGCCCTGAAGAACTCTGTCTTGCCCATTCCGCTGGGCGCAGTGAGGATCCAGCTAGGAGGTGTGAACTTCTTTTTATATGCAGTGTTTTCGACGTACTCATAAACGAGGTAAACTGCCTTTATGAGCTCATCGTCCTGTCCTACTATACGGCTGCGGCAGTACTCATAAAGCTCATTCATGGAAAAGTCAATATGGAAAATGCAGTCTTTTTCCTGCTTTCCCTTTTTTCTGCCCGAGCAGAACACCACCTTGTGTCCCGACTCTGCAAGCAGAGTTCTTGCAAGTCCCATAGTATCTGTAGGGCAGCTCTCAAAGTATACAGGTATGTCCTTATTGTAAGAATCAAGCCTTCCGATGGCATTCTGAAGAACAGAATATGTCTGTGCGGGTGAATCGGTCTTGAAGAAGATATATGTTCTGTTCGACATACGTGACTTCCTCTCCATGACCTTTACATTAGAACCCTGAACAAGCTTTGCCTGCCTGAAAAGGTCATCGTCAGTGTTCAGGAGCTCCTCAAGAGGGCGTTCACGGGGAGTTTTATCGTAGAGCTCAACAAATATGATACCGTTACGCTTAATAGTCATTCTGTTCAGAGTTCCGTCAACATTGATGATGTTTTCAGCGTGCTCTGATGCCTGTATTTTACTATATATATTAGCGTAGTTGTTCTCATCAAGGACAAGGGCGGCAGTGCCGTCGTCCTTGTTGATGTAGGTGTATGCAAATTTCGGCTTGTTTTCCTTTGCACAGTCCTCGCAGTAATAGCCTGCGATCTCATTTCCGACTATTACTATGCTGCTGTTAAGGTTACAGCTGCAGCAAGCGCACTTATTTTCTGATAAATTGATTGAATACAACATAATTATACTTCCTTTCACTTTTCAATGTTATGATTTACCGGTTTTCTTGTCTTGCATTCAGGGGAATGTGCTCCCAGATCGTAGCTGTCAAGGAGCAGTGTATCTGCAAACCTTGCTATGCCCCCCTGACGGACATAGAGGTGTCTGAGCATAGGCATTGAGAGTATCTTCTCAACAGGCTTGTTAGCCAGCAGAGAGAAGTATCTCGCTGTGTTATAGTCACAGCCGCCCATGTAGATTTTTGTCGCACAGTTTGCAAGTATCGTATTTGAGCCTGCGCCGTAGCCCTGTTCAAGCTGAGAAAGCGTCTGCAATGCAAACTGTACGGAAATACCTCTTGAACGTATATTTGAGATCATGTTCTCAAAGCCCTGTATTTTTACATTTGTGCCGAAGTCATCAAGAATGAAGCGCACAGGCACAGGCAGATGCTTGTCCTCAAGGCTGTCAGCATAACGGCAGAGGGTGTCCATAAGCTGGGTGTAGAAGATGTTTACAGCAGGGTCTTTTGAACGGTCTGTATCGGAGACCTTGATGAAAAGCGCAGTCTTCCTGTCAGCAATTGACTTGAGGTCGATATCGCTGTAGCTGCTCATTTCACGCATTTCGTCAGTGTCGAAGCACTGCAGTGCAAGAGCTGCTCTTACAATGGCTGTGCTGAGCAGATACCCCGGGATCTTAATAAGCTTATTGAACTGCTCGCAAGCCCAGCTTGATTTCCCTGTTCTCTTTTCGTATAGCTCCTTGTGCCTGTTGAATATCCTCTCTGCGTTGCCGGTTTCGCCCTTTTCAAACGCTTCGGGCTTGAACATACCTATAAGCTTAGTAAGCCCCTCAATGTTCGCAGTGAATCCCTTTCCGCCCTCTTTGAGATACCCGATACAGCACTCCAGCAGGAGCTGTTCGGCTTCAAGCTGGATATTGTCATTGACATTGTCACGGTTTATACCGTTGTATACAACGATATGCGCTGCTTTCTGATAATCATTCGGTGTTTTTGCCGAATCAATTAAGTTATAGTGTATACCTCTGAAACCCACTGTATCGTATAGCATAACATCATAGTTTTCTTCTTCAAGCGTGGCAGCGCATAACTCATAAAGTGTGCCCTTAGGGTCAGAGATGACCATACTGCCTCCGCCGCCGCCCGAGAACACAGTCTGGGCGAGGTTGCCGAAGGTCTTTCCTGTGCCTGAGCCGCCTATTAGAACGGTGTTGCTGTTTTGTCTGCCCTCCCTGCCGAAGTTCTCCGTGAGAGTGCCGTCAGGGTTGATGAATGCGCCTGTCTGTCTTGCAGTAAGTATGCTTTTGCTAAGTTCGTTATTCATATTGATCCTCCTCATTTGTGATGTCCTCAAAGCCTGTTGCTATCGCATCGCAGAGACCGAATTCGATAGCCTCCTCAGCATTGAAGAAATTGTCGTAAGCTGTTTTCTCGTTGATCTCCTCGACAGATCTGCCTGTGAACTCAGCCAGCAGACCGTTGAGTGTTTTTTTAGTTTCGATGATAGATTCCGCAGTTCTCTGGATAGATGTTGCCGAACCTCCCACTCCGCCTGCGATAAGGGGCTCGTGAATCATCACCTTTGAGTGTTCAAGTATGAACCTGTGACCCTTTTCTCCTCCTGCGAGAAGCACTGCCGCCATTGAAGCCGCAAGACCCACACAGTAAATATCAATACCGTAACGGTAATGCTTCATAGCATCAAGTATTGCCAGACCTGCATTGACCTCGCCTCCGGGGCTGTCGATAAAAAATCTGAGCTTTTTCTTTTCCCTTGCGGCAATCCTCATAAGTATTATAACGAGACTTGCCACATCGCTGTCAATGGGAGTTGTTATCCAGACATCTCCGTTTTCAAAGCTGATCGCTGATATGTGAACAGGTGACGAGCCGCTTGCACTGTCGTGCATCACATAGGTCGGAAGAAGGGGGTGTCTTACAGAGCTTCCGTCTCCGCAGAAAATTTTGTTGTTATTTGTCATAGTGATTACCTCCTGTGGTATCGTGTTGTTTTTCTTCTGTGACTATAGTCTAGCATAAAATTTCAGCCCTGCCTAACCCCAAGTATGGGGAAATGACAAAAAAGTCCCCCAAAACCACGAAAATACGCGGTTTTGGGGGTATCATCAGTAAAAATTATAATTCTCACGGAAGCCTTTAAAATCATGCTCCATATCATCTATCATATCTTTAATATCACTCAGCCTGACCGTATTGAGCAGAGTGGGGTGGTATATATTTCTGAGTGATTTTATACATTCCTCGATATTGACTTCTCTTGTACCGAAGGGGTATATCTTTCCGATATCCATAGAAGATATAAAAATCTTTCTGTCTCTCTCATCAAGGTTCATAGCTACCGCTAAGCTGATAAGCATATCACGGGAGCAGGACCTCGGCTTTTTGCCTCTGAGATCAATGGGGAGCTTATTTCTTCTGTATGCAGCCAGCTCTTCCAGTATGCCGAGATAGTTTTTTTTGCCGTATCTCTTCTCATATTCTTCGGGCTGTTCTGTGTGCAGCCTTTCCATTTCTTCTGTCCATTTATTATAATAATAATCAATTATAGTCAGTCCGAAATCCTCCGCACTTTTATCGGGGTTTTCTTCGATATACTTAGTATACCTCTGCATAAGCTCTTCCTGAATGCTTTTAGCTTCTCTCTGTTTGTTTATAAAGTCGGGGAAACGCTTGGTGATCCTTGCAAAGTTTGTTATTTCGTACAGGAAATGAACCTTTCCGGCTTCCCATGTTCTGAGGAGCTTTTCAATATCTCCTTCAAACTTTATCAGCCATTCAAGATCGGTTCTCAGCTTATCCACAAGATTCGTATATAATTTGCCCGCTTTTTGAAACACATAGAGATCATGGTTTATAAACGGTGTATCCGATGTGATTTCTTTAAGATCAAGATAGATGTAGATGTTCCTTATACAGCTTTTACGCTTGCTGCGCTCTGTCAGGTCAAGGAGGAGCTCCTTCATCACAAAAAACTTCACCGCCAAAGGAAGCTTGGTGGTTTCATCGGGAAAAAGGAGAATGTCTATGCTTTCGTGACCCTCTGCCTCGGCAAAGTCAATGAGCTTTTTGCAGCAGTCCTGCAGGAGCAGTATCTCCTGATCGTAGCCGATGCCGACCATTTTCGGCATTATCATAAAGGCATAGCTTCTGTTTTTTCCAAGGTCGTCCTCCCTGTCAAAGGTGTAGATGTCACCGTAGTTTGCCTTTTTATATGCATCGCTTTGCATAACGGAGTTGTATTCTTTTTCGTCATTACCGCATATAGAGATAAAGCTGTTTCTCAGATAGTCTGAGACAGGCTCGTCATAGCTGCCTGTAAACAATGCTGTCAAGGAGCCCATACTCTTTCGCAGAGGTTCCTTGGCCTCTGTATGTACTTCCAGTATAGAATGAATTATCTCTGATTCTTTTTTCATTTGCTCACCTGCTTTCTGCTTTTATTATATAGTATCGGAGAGGCTTTTTCAAGTAATTTTTTCTGCACACACGGGTTTATCTATTGCAATTTGGAGCATTCTGTGTTATAATAATTGTTAATAAACCACAAAGGAGGTAATTTATGAAACAAATTAAACTTTTAACAAAAGCTGCGGCATTAGTGCTCAGTGCAGGAGTGCTGATATCAGCCCTGCCGATGAGTGCCATAGCTGATGAGATCGAGCCCGTCAAGGCTGTAACAGGTACCTTCACCTATGTAACAGCGGGCAGCGAGAACGCCCTCGGAGAGAAGTATGAGAAGACCGAAAAATTCTATTACAGTGATGACTTTTTCTCTGAGCCGTCATCTGTTATGAATGAGCATCTGAGGACTATGTCTGCCGCCCTTGCCTTAACGGCATTCGGTTCTCTCGGTGAGGACAATTCTGCAAATATATCAGATCTGTTTATGAAAATGCAGTATGACCCGAAGGTTGATGCTCAGGACGTTGAAGGCGAACCCACAAAGGACACTATAGGCTCATATATTTCCTACACTGCTACTGTTGATGATGAGAATATCGTCGCAGTTGCGCTGAGAGGAAGCCGCTATGGTGCAGAATGGGCAAACACCCTTCTCTCGGGCGCCGAGGGGGATATACAGGGTCTTTCCGAGGCAGCTCTGAAGGTAGCTGACCGTATAAAGGCTTTCTGTGAGAGCCATGAGATCACAGCCGACAAGATATGGATAACAGGCTACAGCCGTTCGGGTGCAGTTGCTGACCTTACAGGCAAGTACATAAACGAGCACCTTGATGAGTTCGGCATAACGGCCGACGACCTTTATGTGTACACCTTTGAGGCACCCCGTGCAAGTGCTGAGAATACACAGTATGCAAATATTCACGATGTTATAAATCCGAATGATATTATACCTATGGTATATCCCGAGCAGTGGGGCATTTACCATGCAGGCGTTGAGGAGTACCTCAGCTGTGAGGATAAAACAGTACAGCCCATGCAGATAGATGCCGCAAGTCTTTCAAGCGGAAAGATCGGCTTCCTTCCGATAGAGACACGCACAGAGCCTGAATCTATGAAGGACTTTGAGAAGAGCTTCATTGATTTTCTTACTCAGAGCATAGACAGAGCAGGCTACAGCAAGAACAGCGAGGCAATCGGAAATATAGTTGCAATGTTTGTCGGAATGAGCAAGGAGCAGATGTCTGCACTGGGTGCGTTTGCAAAGAGTGCGTTCAGCAATATCGGGCTTATGGACCTTGCAATGAATGTTCTGCCTGTTATTGCGGGCGACCCGACCTCGGCTGATTATCCTGCAGCTGTTGATAATCTTGCACAGTTCGTGATAAGCAAGTTTGATGCCGCAGACCACAGTGCCTGCCTGACCGATGAGCAGTACGCAGGATTAAAGGCAGCTCTGCCTGATCTTCTGCAGCTTGCGGCTCCCGTTATTTCAAGAGATGCCACAGCAAAGCATGGCGGTGAAGTGCTTGAAATGATATCCACCTTTGCAGGAAACGCCCGGAACATTATCAGGGAGCATATTCCTGAAAACGTTCTTGAAATGGTAAAGGCCGAGGACTCATACTACACCGACAATGTACAGGTAGAGAGAGGTAATGCGTTCTATTTCGGAACAGTCAGCGCAGAGGATAAGGCTGACGATGACAAGCTCAGAGAAATAGGCTTTGATGACACCGATATAGAGTTCCTTAAAAACGGCTATGATGTTTACTATTCGGTATTCGGCCGTACTATCTCAAAAGACGACCCCGATGATGACGCTTATTCCGAACAGGTACAGGCAGCGCTTGATGAGTACTGCAACGGTAAGAACATCGACATAAACCATGAGTTTTCCGTACTGGGAGAGTCATGGGCAGTAAGAAACAGGGGCTATGAGCCTATTGAGGCTGTTGACATCGAGAACATTGTGGTCGAATATATGGCAGGCGCTTATGATGTTGACGCATCGCTGTATAAAGACCTTCTCGAGAAAGGCACCTTCCATTACCTGTATTTTGATCCCGAAACGAACGCCTTCAAGGAAAGCACGATCACAGATATGAGGATAGAATTCCCCGACAGTGATACTGTAGAGCTGTATTTCAATGCGCAGTTCTATAAAGCAGGAGTTTACGCTCTGCTTTATGAGCCTGATGAGGTCGTAGTACCTGCTGACGAGAGCAGCGAGCCTGTCAAGGAGGAGAGCTCCAAGGCAGATGAAAGCTCCAAAGCGGCTGAAAGCAGCACTGCTGCAAAGGCAGTAAGCGAGCAGAGTGCAGCAAACCCCGGAACAGGTGCTCCTGTAGTAATGAGCGTTGTTGTTCTTGCCGCTGCGGCTGCAGTCATCACAAAGAAAAAGAGTAAGTAATTCAGCTTAGCTATTTTACATCAAAGCAGCCGAGAAAGCGCATTTTAAGCTCGGTGCTTTCGGTTAGCTTGATATATTTTTCGTAAGAGCACTCAGCACATTCTATCACATACTGATATTCACCGAGCTCGGTTTTATTCGGGCGGTCGTGTATCGTTACAAGAGTTATGCCCTGTGCATCAATTGCGCTCATAAGCTCGGGAAGATCGTCTGCGCTGCCAT
This sequence comes from Ruminococcus sp. UBA4385, assembly GCA_002391065.1. The sequence continues at coordinate 14,985 of DGRP01000020.1, forward strand.
CTGCAATAAACGCTGTGCGCTCAGCCTTTGCAGTGGCAGGCTCCTGCATAGACAGCACATAGAAACGTGTTTTGTTGCTGTCATTATTCTGAATAGCAGCGGCGAGGACTTCAAGTCCGTAAACATCAGCGCAGGCAGCAGATGCTATCGCCGCACATGAATGGTCTCCGTTTTCGGAGACCATTTTTGCTCCCTCGGCAGTACTGGAGACCTCTATCACTTCGGCATTCGGGAGATTAGCTTCGAGCCACTCCTTTCCCTGTGCGATACCCTGTTTGTGGGAATAAACTGTCTTAATGTCGGAAACCTCGGTTTCGGGAAGAACGAGAAGATTCTGGTTTATCGGCAGCTCTACCTCGCCCACTACGGAAACCGTTGTATCAGCTATAAGAATATCGACATAGTCCGTGACCGCACCGCCGATAGTGTTTTCCTGAGGGATAACCGCAAAGCCGCTGTCTCCGCTTATCAGCGCATCGACCGCATCTCCGACTGTTTCATAAGGCACATAGCTGCCCTTGCCGTCAAAGAAAACGCCGCAGGCTTCCTGAGTGTAGGTACCCTCAGGGCCAAGGTAGCTGACCTTAGCAGTATCGGCATTTATTTCGGCAGAGACTTCAGGGAGCTCCTCTGCCGCCGATGAGCTGACAGCCTTGCTTTCCGAAGAGCTGTCTGCTGTATTGTCGCCGCAGCCTGTCAGAATAAAAGCCGCAGCAATAGCAGTAATGAGAATTTGTTTTTTCATAATGAATCACCGTCCAAAAGCTTTGCAGCAGTATTATACCATATAAGCGTAAGCGTTATGGTATAATTGCCCGATATGCAGGGAGCAGAACTTTGTTCTGCGTATCTGCAAGGGCGTTTAGATAAATTATAATGAATGTTTTGCATTCATTATACCATATAAGCGTTCTGGTATAATTGTCCGCTATGCGTTCATTATACCATATCATTATTATTTGTCAACCGAAAGAGAAAAAAGAGCAGCTATCTCCGTTTGGGGATAGCTGCTTCAGTCTGTCGATAAACTCAAAATAGTGCAGATTTTGCCTCGTCAGGTCTGTACATTCGGCAGGGAAAACCCTGCACCGCCTTACGCCGATACTCAGTTGTATCTTTTCAATTGCAGCCGCTGAGCAGAATAGTGCAGACTAATAAGTCTAGTGCAAGACAGACTCGGCTGGAGTGAGGGGAGATGGGGCTTCGCCCCATTTGCCCCACTGGGGCTATCGCCCCAGACCCCTTTTAAAAGAACTTTTGCAACAAGCAGAGCCTTGCCTGATTTGTCAGGCAAGGCTTTTGGCTTTTTATAGGGGGAGGGTTATTCCCACTCCACCGTTCCCGGCGGTTTAGATGTGATATCATAAACTACCCTGTTTACGTGCTCAACCTCGTTGCAGAGACGGTTCGATACTCTTGCGAGCACCTCATAGGGTATGCGTGCCCAGTCAGCGGTCATGAAGTCATCGGTTGTGACTGCTCTTATCGCCACAAGATGATCGTAGGTACGGTGGTCGCCCATGACGCCCACTGTACGCACATCGGGCAGGACTGCAAAGAACTGGCTCAGTTCAGGCTCAATACCGCTTCTGGCGATCTCATCACGCATGACGGCATCAGCTTCCTGGAGTATCTTTATCTTCTCTTCAGTGATCTCACCGATGATACGGACACCCAGTCCCGGCCCCGGGAAAGGCTGTCTCCATACAAGCTCCTTCGGTATGCCAAGCTTCTCTCCGACTTTTCTGACTTCGTCTTTGAAAAGGTCGGCCAGCGGCTCTATAACACCGTCAAAGTGAATGTCCTTAGGCATTTTTACCTGATTGTGATGCGTCTTTATCGTGGCTGCATCACCCTTGCCGCTTTCGATGCGGTCAGGGTAAATTGTGCCCTGTGCAAAGAATCCCTCAGCGGCTTCCTCTCTTATCTTGTCCCAGAATACTTTATAGAACTCAGTTCCGATAATGTTTCTCTTTTTCTCAGGGTCGGTCACGCCTGCAAGCTTCGAGATGAACTCCTTCTGACAGTTCACTCTTACAAATCTCATGTCGAAAAGTGAGGTGAAGGTCTTCTCAACAAAGTCGCCCTCGTTTTTTCTCATAAGTCCCTGATCTACAAACACGCAGGTAAGCTGATTCCCGACTGCACGGCTCAGAAGTCCTGCCGCTACCGATGAATCAACTCCGCCCGAAAGCCCGAGCACTACCTTCTTGTCCCCGATCTGCTCCCTGAGCTTTCTAACTGTATTCTCGATAAAGTTATCCATGACCCAGTCGCCTTTGCAGCCGCAAACATCATAAAGGAAATTCCTGAGTATCACCTTTCCGTATTCACTGTGAGTGACCTCGGGGTGGAACTGTACGGCGTAGAGATTCTCCGCCTCGTTTTCCATAGCTGCACAGGGGCAGTCCGCCGAGGCTGCCGTTATGCTGAAGCCCTCAGGCACACGGCTGATATAGTCAGTATGGCTCATCCAGACAACGTTCCTGTCGGGAACACCCTTAAACAGTTTGCTTTCAGCCTTTATATCTATCTCTATCTTTCCGTATTCGCTCTTCTCGCAGGAGGAAACCTTGCCCCTTCTCATCCATGCCATAAGCTGACAGCCATAGCAGATTCCGAGCACAGGTATGCCAAGGCTGAGTATCTCAGGGTCATAGTGCGGCGAAGTCTCATCATATACAGAATTCGGTCCGCCAGTAAAAATGATACCCTTGTAGTTCTGAGCCTTTATCTCCTCAAGTGGAGTGTCGAAGCTTTTTATCTCGGCATATACCGAGTGGTCTCGTACTCTTCTTGCGATTAGCTGATTATACTGACCGCCGAAGTCAAGCACAAGTATTTTCTCATGCTGAATTTCCGCCATTGGATCACATCCTTAGAAAAAATGTCGGAAATATTATAGCACATTTTCCGCTGTTTTGTCTATAGTTTTTTTCATACTTCCCGTTAATTTTTTATTTCGGACACAAAAAAAGGCTTTCCGTCCTTTTTCCAAACTGTAATCAAAGAGACACCAAAGTTATTAAAATGTAATTGACATTAACTGTTCTTTGTGCTATAATGCAGGCAGAAAGCGGGAAACGCTGAAATATAAACAACAAAGGAGATAATAATTTGAAAAAGATACTTACCGCACTTATTGCTCTGTCGCTTGCAGCTGCGATGACTGCCTGCGGCTCTACAGACGATTCAAGCTCCGAGAGCGCAGCTCCCAAGGCTGCTGAGCAGACCTCTTCCGCAGCTGCCGAGGACAACACAGCAGAGAAAGAAGAGGACAAGCCCGAAGAATCTGCGGCTGAGAATACCGCTGCCGAGGATACCGCTTCCGAGGATACATCTGAGGCAGAAGCCGAGACCGATGCTGCTTCCAATGAGGAGCTTCATAAGCAGGCTGTTGAGGCAATAAAGCCCTTTGCAGATGTAGAATTCACTTCAGGCTTTGATGAGAAGTACACTTTTATGCAGCTTTATGATATGGGCCTTGCAAACATCACAGCCGGTATGCCTTATTGTCTCGTTCCCGAGGGCGCATCGGCAGGCTCTTCGTACTATACTCTGCATTACACCGAAGACGGTCAGGAGTGGAAGGTATCAGAAACCTTCTTCCAGACGCTTGCAGGCAAGAACTTCTATTTTGCAGCCGATGACGGAAACATAGTAAAGATCGAGTGGCAGACAGCGGAGACAAATGCTCTTCCGAAGGCAATTGTTTACAGCCTTGATGTCAGCGACTACACTATGACACCCTCTAAAACGTATGATACGCTCTTTAATGAGCTTGTTAAAAAGCCTGACGGAGGTGAATATACTACACCGACCGCATATCAGTTTGATGTTACCTATGACGGCGGCAAGACCTACTCCTGTGTGTTTATGGACATCGAGACAGAGCAAACTCTCTTTGACGGTCAGATCACTCTGCCCGATTAGAGGTTATATAGAAAAACAGAGCCTCGGGATTTTTCCCGAGGCTCACTTTTTGCTATAGGCAACACCGCACGACCTTTGTGCATCAGATGCGCCGTCCAGATTTTCGTCAGATT
>DGRP01000020.1:19149-29758 GCA_002391065.1 Ruminococcus sp. UBA4385
GGTCGTCAAGCAGGCTTGACACGGCAGATGATGTGCAGAGGCGTTAGCCGCAGGTTGTGCGGTGTTGCCTATATAGTTTAGTTGAACAGTCCGAGCGAACCGAGGAGCAGAACAAACAGCATTACGGGTGCAATGAATTTGATCATTACAGGGTACATAGCTTTTCTTCCAAGCTTCTCGCCGTTTTTGGTTGCTTCGTCAATTATAGTCTTGGGCTTTACTATCCAGCCTATCAGTATGCACGTTCCTATGGCGACTATCGGCATAAGGATATTATTGCTCAGATAATCGAAGATGTCGAGAAGCTGAGCCGAACCGTCCTTTGCGGTGTTCGGCAGCTTTACCTCAAAGTAGAATTTGTTGTAGCCAAGGCAGATAACAATGCTTATTGCCATTGCGATAACGCCCTCTATGATAGTTGCCTTTCTTCTGCTCCAGCCGAACTGGTCGATAAGGCTTGCAACTACGGCTTCCATAATTGAGATACAGCTTGTCAGCGCCGCAAAGAGCACCATTATAAAGAATACGGCTCCGACTATGTTGCCGACAGCGCCCATTTTCTCGAATACCTTCGGCAGCGCTACGAACATCAGAGAGGGTCCTGCTGAGTTCTTCATATCCTCAACGCCCATGAAAGCAACTACAGGCGGTATTACCATGACTCCTGCGAGGAAAGCTACCAGAGTGTCGAATATCTCGATCTGGTTTACAGACTTAACGAGGTTGCTGTCGTCCTTGAAGTAAGAGCCGTATGTAACCATAATACCCATAGCAACGCTGATACTGTAGAACAGCTGTCCCATAGCGTCCATAACTATCATAAAGTAGTCCTTAGCGCCTACACCCTTGAAATCGGGTACAACCAGCGTTTTAAGGCCGTCCATGCCTGTTCTGCCGTCCTCGCCTGTGATCGTCAGCGAGAATATCGCAATACCTATAACAACCAGCAGCAGTATCGGCATAAGTATCTTGGATATAGCCTCAATACCCTTATTAACTCCGAGGTAAATAACAAAGGCAGTTGCCGCCAGGAAGATAACATCAAACACTATAGGCGGCATATAATCGGTAATAAATCCCCCGAAATAGCCGTCCTTGGCGGCATCTGTTCCGTGACCCGTACAGAACGCCACCGCATATTTGAGCACCCAGCCGCCGATAATACTGTAGTACGGCAGTATCAGAAACGGAACGATGCTGGCGAAAACGCCTATCCACTTTGAGGGCTTGTGAAGCTTTCCGTAAGCTGTAAGACAGCTCTGCTTGGTCTTTCTTCCGATTGCGACCTCAGTAAGTATCAGCGTAAACCCGAAGGTCAGTGCAAGCACCAGATAGGTTACAAGAAAGAGTCCGCCGCCGTCCTTTGCCGCAAGATAGGGAAAACGCCAGATATTTCCGAGACCTATCGCACTTCCTGCTGCGGCAAGCACAAAGCCGAACGAGCTCGAAAACGAGTTTCTTTTTGTTTCCATAATAATTCTCCTATTGTTTTTTTATCAAACATAAATCATTCTATCATATAATGTGCAGCTATACATTAATATTTTGTTAAATTTAGAGAAATTTTGACGCTTATCAATCTTTTGCCCTCTGCATTTGCTCCAAAGCCCCCATAATCAGCGTAAAACAGCCCTGTCAACTATTGACAACGCACCTCAAAAGGAGTATAATTGTTATGCTTGGTGCGTATTGACGCACTTTGTTTGCGTGGAAATGAAAGGAAGAGTATATGGAGAAGCTGAAAAAGAACTATACGCTGATAGCGTCGCCGTTCATTGTTATGGCGGTGCTGCTGACAGCGTTTTATAAAGGCGGGCTTTATCCGTTCGGCAACGGCTCGGCTGCGTGGTGCGATATGTATCAGCAGGTGATACCTCTGCTGACAGATCTTAAAGATGTGCTCTCAGGCAAGCAAAGCCTGTTTTTCAATCTGAACAATGCAGGCGGAATGAACTTCCTGGGAGTGTTCTTCTTCTTTATAGCGAGCCCGTTCTCGCTGCTTGTGGCATTTTTTGAAAAGACCGAGATAGTTCACCTTGTGAACATTCTGATAGTGCTGAAGCTCGGGCTCAGCGGCTTTACTGCATCGCTCTACCTGAAAAAGCACTTCAATAACCTTTCCCAGATGATAATTACCGTGCTTGCAGTGAGCTACGGTCTCTGCGGCTACGGAATGTTATATTTTCAGAACAATATCTGGCTTGATGAGATGTATCTGTTCCCTCTGCTTATGCTGAGCTTTGACCTGCTGGTGGAGAAGAGAAAGATAATCCCGTTTATAATCACACTTGCGGCTGTTGTGGTAGTAAACTATTATATCAGCTATATGGTAATAATATATGTCCTGCTTCTTATGGGACTTTTCTGCTACAGAAACAGAAAGGAAGAAAAGTACAGGTACGCAGGCTTTGACCTTATTATTTCCTGTATGTTTGCGGCGCTTGCCTCGGCAGTTGTGTGGATACCCTGCTTTACGCAGTATCTTTCCAGCGGAAGAACCACCTCTCTCGTGCATGAGCTTGCAAGCTGCAACTTCCTCGGCGGATACCAGACTACACTGAGTACTCTCCTGCCGACCTCGGCACTGATACTTATTGTAGTTATCTGCGCCTTTGACGCAAACCCCAGAAAAAAAGAGCAGAACACAGCACTGATACTGCTGTTTCTGACCTTTGTACCGCTTATCATCGAGCCTATCAACAAAATGTGGCACACAGGAAGCTATATGTCTTTCCCGTCAAGATACGGCTTTATTACGGTGTTTATGCTTATGGTCTGTGCGGCAGGCTTCCTGTCGTATGACAGCAAGAGCATTGCGCCTTCCGTGAAAAAAGCGGATTCTCCTGTAGCTTTTGTTACCTGTGCGATAGTTATTTACTGCTACTATATGTTCTTTACGGGCTTTGTGACCAATAACTATGAGAAGATAACCGTGTTTACAAAGACCCTCTGGCAGAATAACGATTCGTTCATAATGCTGTTTGAGCTTTTTGTAGTATCGGTGCTGCTGGAGTCGATAGTGTTTTTCATGTTCAAAAGAGGAAAAATCTCACGCAGTGTGTTTGCAGTGTTTATCTGCGCATGTATAGTGATCGAGGGCTTTACCAATACGGATATTTATATGCTCTCGCCGAACAGCCGTGACCCCGAAAGGCCGACCCGTCAGCAGACGGCAATGGATCTTGCAGACAGGATCAGCGATGATGAAAGCTTCTACAGAGTGAACACCACAAAGAAGCTTTTCGATGTAAACCTTGTGGGTGCTATGGGATATAACTCCCTCGGACATTATACCTCGCTCACAGATGAGGACTATATGTTCATGATGAAGCAGATGGGATACTCCTCTTACTGGATGGAGGTAGGTCCTTACGGCGGAACAGAGCTCACCGATGCCTTGATGAACGTTAAGTACAGGATAGTCAAGAGCAATAATGCTGTCAGCGAGCCGATATACGCCAATGACAGCTTCAGCATAGTTGAAAATGACTGGTATCTGCCTTTGGGAGCTGTCACAACGGCCGAGCTTTCAGGCAGTATGCTCGAGCCTCATTCCAGAGCCTATGACCAGCAGATGATATTTGAAATGCTCTTCAACACTGACGAAAAGCTGATAACCGAATATGATTATGTACACAAAAACAAGATAGTTGACCCCAAGAGCCCCAAGAATGCTTACGCGTTCAAACGCCAGGAAAACACCGAGGATACCTATATTGACTATATTATTCCCGTAAAGGGCTCTCAGACCTTGTATTTTGACTGCTTCAATGAGCTTTCAAATGCGCTTACCGAGCCGATAAATGACAGCTGTAAGATTTATATCGAGGGCAGGACGCTTGTTCCGAGCTATCCTACAAAGGATTATAACGGTCTTGTGAATCTTGGCGAATACAAGAACGAAACAGTGTCCGTCAGAATTGTTCTGAACAAAGACCTTGATGTCAAATCCTTCGGTGTGTTCGGACTGGATACGGAGCTCCTTGATAAGAAGCTCTCGGAAATAAGCACGGTAAACATCAGGGAGGACGGCTCAAAGCTAAAAGGCAGTATTACTGCCGAGGACGGTCAGAGGTGCATTCTCAGCATACCGAACAACGGCGGTCTTACTGTAAAGGTGAACGGCAAGGAGGTTGAGACCAAAAACGTATTCAGCGACCTTGTAAGCTTTGAACTCAAAGAGGGCAATAACGATATTGAGATAAGCTTTATGCCGAAGGGCTTTGTCCTCGGACTTATCGTGACAATAATCGGAATTGCTATGACAGTGTTCTATGCAGTTAAAATCAAGAAATACGAGGCGGTTAAGGAGCTCACCACAGTTTCAAATGTGCTTCTTATGCTGGCATCGCTTGCGACGATACTTGTAGTTTACGTTGCGCCCTGTCTTATCAATATGTATATGGACGAATGATTCAAGCCCGAAAGCTTATGCTTTCGGGCTTTTGTCAGCATATACGCTCAAGTGTTTCCCTGATACTCAAAAGTATCCGCTTTTCAAGCCGTGATATGTATGACTGTGATATGCCTACCTCGTCAGCAACCTGCTTCTGCGTCATTTCGTGCTTTCCGCCCAGCCCGAAGCGCATTTCCATTATTGTGCGCTCACGTTTTCCGAGCTTTTCTATCTCTTTGAGCAAAAGCTCCTTTTCTACCTCGCTTTCTATCCCCCTGCCAACCGTGTCCTCATCAGTTCCCAGAATATCCGAGAGCAAAAGCTCGTTTCCGTCACGGTCAACGTTCAGGGGCTCGTCTATGGAGATTTCGTTTTTCTGCTGAGAGGTCTTGCGAAGGTACATGAGTATTTCGTTTTCAATACAGCGTGAGGCGTAGGTCGCAAGCTTGATGTTCTTATCGGGGCGGAAGGTGCGCACTGCCTTGATAAGTCCTATCGAGCCGATTGAGATAAGGTCCTCCATAGGTATGCCTGTCTGCTCAAACTTCTTTGCGATATACACCACAAGCCTGAGATTATGCACGATAAGAAGCTCCCTTGCCTTTTTCTCATCAGTTTCGAGCAGTGCAAAGGTTTTCTGTTCTTCCTCACGGGTAAGAGGCGGCGGCAGAGTGTCAGCACCGTTTATGTAGTCTACCTCCTCGCCGCCCCTGCCGAGGAGCATTGCTATAAACCGGCTTACTATGTCCTTAACGCTGATTGTTTTTTTCATTCTGTTCTCCTTTCATTCAAGTAAGCTTGGCGGAAAAAGAGCTCTCTGTCTGCCGCTGTAAGACCTTGCTATCCCGACTGAGCACCGGAGCTCTCGGGAGTGCTCCTTCGGGTCGATAAGCTTCACGCTGCCTGCTGAGCTTATATGCATAAGCCCCGAGCCGCCTATACTGTTGAAGGGGCTCAGCCGAAAACCTTTAAGCCTTTCGGGGTCGGGGTCATCAAGGCCCAGCTTAAAGTACAGCTTATCTGAGCAGAGCACAACCACAGGCTGTCCCGTAAAGCTGTCGCAAAGCTTGTTTCCGCTGTCGCAGACCGCAGGCATACATACGATCAGACTTCCCATCTGATACACTGCCTTGTAGCCCTCAAGGCGCTCACGGAGCATTCTGATGCGCTCGGCGGCTTCAAGCAGAACGTAAACTGCTCCTGCGGACAGTATAAGCCAGAGTACTGACACGTTGAAGTACACAGTGAAGCTTTGCACAATTATCATGCGGCTGTCGGATAACTGCCAGAAAATAAAGCACAGCGCTGTAAGAAGAAGCTTCGCAGAAGCGTAGGGAATAAGCTTTCTGAGGCTTGCTTTCCTGAAACCGAAAGCAATAAGCACCGAGCCTGCCATAAACAGAACCTTTATCAGAAGCAGAAGCACCGCCTCGAAACGGCTGTCAGCGTTAATTGCTATCAGCAGCGCCGAGCATGAGCCGAAAACTGCCCCGGCAAAGCTTCTGAGTGCCCTGATCTTAGTGTGAGTAAGGCTTGCCGAGGCTTCAAGGCAGATAAGACAGACTGCGGCATTGGTTATGAGCAGAACATCGAGATAGACCTTCATTTTCACCGCCTCCGAGTATTATTTTACCTCAGTGAAGCTGAATTTTATGTCGGTTGGGGGTAAACAGAAAGCTTCAGGCGGCTTTGATGTGCGAATTTTCTGTAAATCCTTTAAAAAGCCTTGAAATCAGCGGAGTGATGTGCTATAATAAAGTGTAATACTGTTTCGGAGATGATACTATTGTTAGAAATATTTGCTGAGGAAAGCGGCAAGCTGCAGAATGTTTATGCACCGCTGCCTCTCGGATTTCATATTGTTTTCTGTCTGATAGCTACAGCGCTTTATCTGGTGCTGTTTATGAGAAGAAAGAGCTATAACTATCTGTGCCTGCTGGCGGCGGTCGATCTTACGATAATACCGCAGTTTGCAACACAGTCGGCTGTGATCGGAACTCTCTTCTTTGTGGAGATAGCCTTGCTTGCGGCTTCCTGCGTGTTCTCATATAGGGCTTCAAAGGCGAGAAAGCTTGCTGCTGCAAGCAAAAGCTCCGAGCCTGCGGAAGCGCCCTCCGACGATACAGAAGAGGACACTCCCGAAGCGGCAAGGGAGGAAGCTTCAAAGCCGTCTGATGAGGACAGCGGTGAAGAAGAATGAAGGTAGTTATCCTTGATTCGGAGACTGTTTCACGCAATGATGTGTCTCTTGACGGCATAAAGCGGCTCGGCGACTGCGTGGTATACGGATATACTCCGAATGAAAGTGCCGCAGAAAAGATAGGCGATGCAGATGCGGTTATCTGCAATAAGGTGCTTATTACGGAAGAGGTCTTTCAATCCTGCCCGAAGCTTAAATATGTGGGGCTTTTCGCAACAGGCTACAATAACGTAGACTTAGAGGCGGCAAGCCGTCACGGAGCAGTTGTCTGTAACGTTCCTGCGTATTCGACCTCGGCAGTGGCACAGCACACCTTTGCGATGATACTGAGCTTCTATAACAAGATACGGGAGTATGCCGACGCTGTCGATAACGGAGAGTGGATAGACTATAAGCTCTTTTCCTACTTCGGGATACCGACCTATGAGCTTGCAGGAAAAACGCTCGGTATAGTGGGCTACGGCAGCATAGGCAGAAAGGCCGCCGCAATAGCCGAAGCCTTTGATATGAAGGTCATAACCTGTACACGCACGCCATCAAAGGTCACAGACTGCGAGAGTGTAGGTCTGGAGGAGCTTCTGAAACGCTCCGATATAGTCAGCCTGCATTGTCCTCTGACTAAAGAGAACACTAAGATGATAAACGCTGAGACGCTTGCGCTTATGAAGCCGACAGCTCTGCTTGTGAATACCGCAAGGGGCGGCCTTGTAGATGAGAGTGCTCTTGCACAGGCTTTGAACAGCGGAAAAATAGCAGGTGCCTGCATAGATGCCCTCACCTTTGAGCCGATGAGAGGGGACTGCCCTCTGTATAAGGCAAAAAACTGCATGATAACGCCTCATGTGGCATGGGCGCCTAAGGAAACAAGGGAAAGGCTTCTTGAAAAAGTGGCAGAGAACCTTGCAGCATGGGTGAACGGCAGCCCGATAAATGTCGTAAACAGGTAAGGAAGTATAGTATATGTCAGATATGAGCAAAAAGAAGAGAATAGTAGTAAAGGTAGGTACGTCTACCCTGACACACGGTACGGGAAGGCTCAACATAAGAAGAGTTGAGATACTGGTAAAAACTCTCGCAGACCTGCAGAATGCAGGCCATGAGATAATTCTTGTGTCAAGCGGTGCGATAGGCCTCGGAATGGCAAAGCTGGGACTTATGAACAAGCCTAAGGATACACCTACAAAGCAGGCTTGTGCATCTATCGGTCAGTGCGAGCTTATGTACCTCTACGATGACCTGTTCTCGAATTACGGTATAAATGTGGCGCAGATGCTGCTTACAAAGTACATTCTGCTGGAGGGCAGAAAAGAAAACGTAGAGAACGCCCTCGCAAGGATAATTCAGCTCGGAGCTATCCCGATAGTTAATGAGAATGACACGGTGGCTATTGATGAGCTGGAGCTTGAAATGGGCGAGAATGACTCGCTGGCAGCAAATGTTGCAGTGCTTGCAAAGGCTGACCTGCTTATCATAATGTCGGATATTGAGGGGCTTTTCGACAAAGACCCTCACAAGTACGATGATGCCGAGCTTATCCCTGTGGTGCAGAGCATCACCGATGAGATAAGAGCCCTTGCAGGAGGTGCAGGCTCGAAGCTCGGAACAGGCGGAATGGCTACGAAAATCAAGGCCGCCGAGATCGCAAGACAGGGCGGTATAGACCTTATAATCATGAACGGACGTGACCCCAGAAGACTTTACAAGATCTTTGAGAACAAGCCTGTGGGAACGCTCTTCAAGGCTAACGGAGAGGAGAATTGATATGAGTTACTTTGACGTGCTCGGAGAGAGAGCAAAAAACTGCAAGAATGAGCTTGCCTTTGCGTCTACTCAGCAGAAGAATGACGCTCTGCTGGAGATAGCACATATCCTCAGAAACAGGCAGGACGACATTTTAGCCGCCAATGCAGAGGACATTGCAAGAGCCAAGGCAAACGGCATGAGAGAATCAATGATCGACAGGCTGACCCTTACTCCTGCAAGAATTGAGGGAATGGCAGTCTCCTGCGAGGAGCTCGTGGGGCTCGCAGACCCGATAGGCGAGGTCATTGAGGGCTCGACAAGGCCTAACGGCATGAAGATCGAAAAGGTCAGAGTGCCTATGGGCGTTATCGGAATAATTTACGAAGCAAGGCCTAATGTTACCGTTGACGGCGCTATCCTCAGCCTTAAAGCAGGAAGCGCCGTTATCCTCAGAGGAGGAAAAGAGGCTATAAGTTCAAACAAGATGCTCGCTGACCTTATGAGAAAGGCAGTTTCGCTCTCGGGCTTCAGTCCTGATATAATTCAGCTTGTAGAGAACATCGACCGTTCTATCGTTATGGATATGATGAGATCGAACGAGTTCCTTGATCTTCTTATCCCGAGGGGCGGAGCTCAGCTTATAAAGGCAGTGGTAGAGAACGCTACAGTCCCCGTTATCGAGACGGGAACAGGCAACTGCCACGTTTATGTAGACCAGAGCGCCGACCTTAATATGGCGGTGGATATAGTTGACAACGGAAAGACCTCAAGACCCTCTGTCTGCAACGCTGTGGAGACCTGTCTGGTACACGCATCTGTTGCGGAGAGGTTCCTTCCGAAGCTCAAAGCAAGGCTTGACAAGCACAACGTTGAGATCAGGGGCTGTGAGCTTACAAGGCACTTCCTGAAGGGCGAGTGCAAGCTTGCCGACGAGGACGATTACGCAAGAGAGTTCCTTGACTATATCATAGCGGTAAGAGTAGTTGACGATATGTCTATAGCTCTTGACCATATAGCGAAGTACTCGACAGGCCATTCCGAGTGCATCGTTACAGAGAGCGTTTGGGCGGCAGAGGAATTCAAGAAGAGAGTTGACTCTGCGGCTGTGTATGTAAACTGCTCTACCAGATTTACCGACGGCGGAATGTTCGGTCTCGGTGCCGAGATAGGCATCTCCACCCAGAAGCTTCACGCAAGAGGTCCTATGGGTCTGCGTGAGATGACAACAACCAAGTTCCTTATCACGGGCAACGGACAGATAAGGGAATAGGCTTCTCATCAGGGAATAGGTAATAGGGAACAGGTATGGTATCGCCTGCGGCGATGATTTTTAATGGGGCTTCGCCCCATGCCCCTTACTTTCCTTTGATATTTGTAAGTTTAATCTGAAACTAAAATAAAGGAGTTTATCAAATGAAAAATTCTGAAAAGACAATGGAAAAAATAGTTGCTCTTTGCAAGGGCAGAGGCTTCGTTTACCCGGGCAGCGAGATCTATGGCGGTCTTGCAAACACTTGGGATTACGGCCCTCTCGGAGTTGAACTCAAGACCAACATCAAATCCGCATGGAGAAAGAAGTTCATTCAGGAGAACAAGTACAATGTAGGTCTTGACTCCGCTATCCTTATGAACCCGCAGACATGGGTAGCATCGGGTCATATCGGCGGCTTCTCCGACCCTCTTATGGACTGCAAGGAGTGTAAGACACGTCACAGAGCAGACAACCTCATCGAGGACTTCGACGGCACTAACGTTGCAGGCTGGTCAAACGAGCAGATGATGGATTATATCAAGGAGAAAAATATCCCCTGCCCCAACTGCGGAAAGCACAACTTCACCGACATCAGACAGTTCAACCTTATGTTCAAGACCTTCCAGGGCATAACCGAGGACACCAAGAGCGAGCTCTACCTCAGACCCGAGACTGCACAGGGTATCTTCGTAAACTTCGCAAATATCCAGAGAACAAGCCGCAAGAAGGTTCCTTTCGGTGTTGCACAGGTGGGTAAGTCATTCAGAAATGAGATCACTCCCGGAAACTTTATCTTCCGAGTAAGAGAGTTCGAGCAGATGGAGCTTGAATTCTTCTGCAAGCCCGGCACTGACCTTGAGTGGTTCGACTACTGGAGAAGCTTCTGCCGTGACTTCCTGCTGAGCCTGAACATCAAGGAAGAAAATCTCAGACTGCGTGACCACTCCAAGGAGGAGCTCTCCTTCTATTCAAAGGCAACAACTGACTTCGAGTATCTGTTCCCGTTCGGCTGGGGCGA
>DGRP01000020.1:29807-48622 GCA_002391065.1 Ruminococcus sp. UBA4385
TTCGGCTGGGGCGAGCTCTGGGGTATCGCTGACAGAACCGATTATGACCTCAAACAGCATATCAAAACTTCGGGCAAGACCCTTGATTATTTCGACCCTGAGACTAATGAGAGATACATTCCTTACGTTATAGAGCCTTCTCTCGGTGTTGAAAGACTGTTCCTGACCGTTATCACCGAGGCTTATGACGAGGAGAACATCGGTACAGAGGAAAAGCCCGATATGCGTACTGTTATGCATTTCCACCCTGCACTTGCACCTGTAAAGGCAGCTGTGCTTCCTCTCTCTAAGAAGCTTAAAGAGCCTGCTGAGAAGATCTACGAAGAGCTCTCGAAGAAGTTTGCAGTTGACTATGATGATGCAGGTAACATCGGTAAGAGATACCGCCGTCAGGACGAGATAGGCACACCTATCTGCATAACCTACGATTTTGACTCCGAGACCGACGGCTGTGTAACAGTCCGTGACAGAGATACTATGGAGCAGGAGCGTATCAAAATAGAGGAGCTTGAAGCTTATATCGCAAAGAAGATAGAGTTCTGATCTTAAACAAAATAAAAGCTCAAAATCCCACATCAGATTGCAGATGTGGGATTTTTTCAGGTATGTACTTTACAAATATTGAGAAACATGATATAATGATTTTGTATTGTTTTTTACGGAACAGGAGTTATGTGAATGGATAAAATCAATGAAATTATCGGTAAGATCGACGGCTATGTCTGGGGACTGCCCCTTATTATACTGATAATCGTCTGCGGAGTGTTCCTGTCTTTGAGAGTCGGCTTTGTTCAGGTGAGAAAGCTTGGCAAAGCGCTGAAATATATGGTCAAGGATGAGGAAGGCGAGCACGGCGAGGTTTCAGGCTTTGCGGCTCTTTGTACGGCGCTTTCCGCAACTGTCGGAACAGGAAACATCGTGGGTGTGGCAACTGCTCTCACAACAGGCGGCCCCGGAGCGCTCTTCTGGATGGAGTTAGCCGCTTTCTTCGGAATGGCTACCAAGTATGCCGAGGGTCTGCTCGCAGTAAAGTACAGAACTACCTCTAAAGACGGAAGTATTTTAGGCGGCCCTTTTTACTACATAGAAAACGGTCTCGGAAAGAAGTGGAAGCCCTTAGCCAAGGCCTTCGCCCTTTTCGGAGTGCTTGCAGGCCTTATGGGAATAGGAACTATCACTCAGATAAACGGTATAACCTCTGCGGTGAACAACTTCTTCGATCCGAAGTCTGAATATGCTGTCAGCATTTTCGGGAATAAGGTTACTATCGCAACTATCGTAGCAGGCTTTGCAGTGACTATTCTTGCAGCACTCATCATTATCGGCGGTATCAAGGCGATATCCTCTGTATCGCAGATAATAGTTCCTGCAATGATAGTTCTCTACATCGGAAGCTGTCTTCTGATAATATTTACGAACATTGGTCAGGTGCCTACCGCTGTTGCTACAGTAGTCAAGAGTGCCTTCGGTTTAAGACCTATAGCAGGCGGCGCCGCAGGATTTTCGGTAATGCTCATATCTATGAGGTCGGGTGTTGCAAGAGGTATCTTCTCAAACGAAGCAGGTCTCGGCTCGGCACCTATCGCAGCCGCTGCCGCAAGAACCAAAGAGCCTGTAAGACAGGGTCTTGTTACAATGACGGGAACGTTTATCGACACTATCCTCGTCTGTACAATGACAGGCCTTTCTATCGTTATCGCAGGCAGCTATGACAAGGGTCTTGAGGGTGTAGCCGTTACTACTGATGCGTTCAAAAGCGGGCTTCCGTTCCCGGGAAAGGTTTCGGCATTTATTCTGATGATATGCCTTGCAGTGTTCGCATTCACAACTATTCTCGGCTGGAACTACTATTCCGAGCGCTGCCTCTCATACCTTATTGGCGGCTCAAACAAGACAGTTTCACGCATTTTCAGGGTGATTTATATCGCAGCCGTGTTCATTGGTCCTTATATGACCGTTCAGGCAGTATGGAACATAGCTGATATTTTCAACGGTCTTATGGCTATCCCGAACGTTATCTCGCTGCTGCTCCTGTCGGGAGTTGTCGCCAAGGAGACAAAGGATTATCTCAAACGGCTAAAAAAAGGCGAGGTCGAGTAAAGCTTTCTGCGAGGTGCTATTATGACAGAAAACAAATTCAGAAACGTTGCCTCTCAGCCCTCAGACCCAAGCTGGGAGATCCACACAAAAAGGGAAGTTCCCCTGTACAAAAGGGATTCGGATATACGCTCTCCTTATGAGAGAGACTATACAAGGATACTGCATTGTCTTGCTTACAGAAGGCTTAAGCATAAAACTCAGGTTTTCTATAACATCGACAATGACCATATCTGCACCCGTATGGAGCACGTTCAGCACGTTGAGTCTGTAAGCTGTACGATAGCAAAGTATTTAGGTCTTAACACCGACCTTACAAGAGCGATCGCTATGGGGCATGACCTCGGTCATTCGCCCTTCGGACATGAGGGCGAGGTAGAGCTCACAAACATCAGAAAAGAAAACGAAATGGACCGCTTCTGGCATGAGAGAAACAGTCTGCGCATGATAGACAGTCTGGAGCTTCTTGAGGATAATAAGCGCTTTTCAAGGAATCTCAATCTTACATACGCTGTCAGAGACGGCATAATCTCTCACTGCGGAGAGGTAGACGAAAACGGCCTGAAGCCCAGAGAGGAAGCAATAGACCTCAGCATTTTCAACAGCCCGGGAGCGTACTTCCCCTATACATGGGAAGGCTGTGTAGTGAAAATTTCCGACAAGATCGCATATCTCGGCCGTGATATAGAGGACGCATTCAGGCTTAAATTTATAACTGTCTCCGACATGAGAGAGCTTGGCAGAATATCCCGAAAGTACGGCGAAAGGACGATTAACACCACCGTCATAATACATAACTTTATCACCAATATCTGTGAGAACAGCTCTCCTGAAAACGGCATAATGCTTGATGACAAGTATTATGATATGCTCAACGAGATAAAGAAGTTCAACTATGAAAAGATATACAAGAATCCAAAGTTTGATGCCTACAGGGATTATGTTAAAACGCTTATCCGTTCGATATATACGGTGCTTAATTCAGCCTATGAGGGCGAAAACACATTTGTAAGGCTTTCGCAGATGCAGAAGGACTACCCGATGCTTATAGAAGACTTCACTGATTTTCTCTGCAAGTATGTGTCGCCCGAGCTTCTTAAAAAGCTCTCGAAGCTTACCAGCTACAGAAGATACCGAAACGAGAAAATATACGGCTGTCTTGAAACACGGGGCATTTACGTTCAGGCTATCATCGACTACATCGCAGGCATGACCGACAGATACGCTATACAGTGCTATAATGAGCTTTTAAGCTTCTGATATAAAAAGAGGTACTCTCAAAGAGTACCTCTTTGTTTTATTCTTCTGTTCCGATAATGTCTTCGAGCATATAGAGGTCATCAGCGTAGTATTCGTCTTTGCCGTGAACGAGCTTCCATGTGTATATTCTGTCAGCAGGCTGTTCGCTCTTATCTCCGATTTTCAGCCCGAGTGCAGGCACATCAGCATTTACCACCTCGCCCGAGCCGTCGGGGGACAGCCTGAGGTACGGATATGCTTCAAGGTCCTCCTCGTCCTCGTCCACATAGCTTATCGCATAGCCTGCGAAGAGCTCACAGCTATCGGCATGAGCCTTGTAGAACTCAAACACACGGGAGAAACGCTCTGCGTGCTTTTTCTCATCGTTGCCGCTTGATCTCGCTGAGCTTCTGAACGAAAGAGCCGAGAGCTCCTCCTCGGAGAGCTCCGTTATCGGGCGGAAGAACTCCTTATCCGCACCCGGCAGAGCTATCAGCGGCTGCATAAAGATGCCTTCATCGTCTTCGGCAGGACTGCTGTGCGGCTCCCACTTTACACGGCAGAAGCCCTTATCAGCATAAACGATACCGCAGTTGAAGTCAAGCCCCTCATCAGGGAGACCGTCACCGTAAAGTGCATAGTTTGCCACCTGCCTTAGAAAACTCTGTGCAGGCCCGAAGGCTTCCTCTGTAACGGCAGGGATAAGCAGCTCTCTCTGACCGCAGCTTTCAAGACCGCCTGCAACAAGGTCATAGCAGCCCTCCTTGTAGGCGGACTCGTATATCCATATACGGTATAAATATGAGTCGTAGGGCAGGCTCTTGCCCTCGGCTTCAAGCTTTACCCACTTGTGAGAGTAAACCCTCGAATTTATAAGGTCAAGCACCGCACCCGAGCTGCTGCTGACCGCACCGAGAATGTCGAGCATAAGCTTCAGCCTTGCGTGGTTCGACTTGCCGCCCTGAATAGTTATAATGCATGAAGCCTCGCTCTCAGAAAGCTTATCCATAGTGCCTTCGGGCAGATAATGCGGCTGCTTGAACGCAGACACATCTATAGGGCTTCTCAGCATTAGTCTTATCTCATAGCTGTCGCCCTTGTGCTTTTTTGCGGTGATGATGATCACCTGATCCTCGTCACTGCCCCTGAACAGCATTACCTCATCAAAGCGGCTGCCCTCTGTCAGCATAGCGTGTATGCTCTCGATGTCGGGCAGGTCGTCCTGTGCAAACAAGGGTATAGCATAGCCTAGAGGCTCAAAGCCTGCTGAGGAGTGCATCGGGAGCTTCAGCTCCTGCTCGGGTCCCTCGGGAAATTCAAAGGCAAGGTGCTTTGTGCAGAAGTCGCTCTGATTTCTTTCATCAAACTTCTTTGCCAGGTCCTCAGCTATGCCGAAGAACCAGTCACGAAGCTCTGCCGCATCGTATTTGCCGTCCTCGGAGTACTTCTCAAACTCAGCTGAGATCTTCATGGGTATCACGGGATCATTTCCGCCCTTTAAGTATCTGTCAAAGAAGCGGTAGGCAGCCTCAGCGTAATAGAAGCGGTAAAGCTGGTTTTTTAGCCCCGAAAACAGGTGCAGGGTCTCGCAGATAAGGTCGTAGGCAGAATTGATGTCAGTAACGGTTTTAAGCTCGATTATGGAGCATATCTCGTGAGTATAGTTTACGTATTCGCTCTTCATCATCGGCAGGGCAAGGCCTGCGTAATACTCAGCCTCGGCATAGTAGCCTCTTCGTGAGAGGATATCCGCAAAGCAGGCATAGGTCGCCTGAGGGACCTCGGCACAACGCATATTTCTCTGCTGCATTTCGTTGAGCATTGAAACCGCCTTTTGTGCAGAGCCGTGTTCAAGCTCCATTTCAGCCATAAAGCCTGCCTCGCAGGCTCTGCAGTCGCTGACCTCTGTACGCTCGTAGCGGTCGAACAGAGAAAGGTATTTCAAGGACTTTTTCGGGTCTATCCCTCGCCAGAACTGCGACTTTTTATAGTAGTATGTCCTCATTGTGTAGCCGTAGCGTTCAAGGTGCTCCTTGTAGCTGTCGAAGTAGCCCTCTATCTGCTCCATAGGTATCTGATAGAACTCACGGGAGTTCTCTATTATCCACTTGAATGCAAACATAAAATCAACAATATCGGCATCATCTGGGTTATCGTCAACAAGCTTCATATACTCGGGGAACATCAGCAGCCCCTTGAAGCTGTCACCGTGAAAGACCGACTCGTTTATGTACCTGTATCTGAGGTCTATCATAGTCTTGATATCCTTCTGAGCGTCAGCCTCTGCAATTTCCTTTTTAAGGTAGCTCATACGCTCCTCGCCATGTTCAAGTGTGTTGAAGTAATCTCTGTCAAACATTTTTACAGCCCCCATTCTATCAGCTTTATAAGGTTTTCGTTCATTATGCTCATATCCTTCGGTCTTACTGGGAAGCCGCCCGATATGAGCGCCTGTATGTAAAGTATCTTCGCAAAGGCGGAGAGCTTTTGTTTATCTCCGTTATTTGAAAGCTTAACTATCAGCTCCGCCGAAGCATTGAGATACAGTGCCGAGCACGCTTCCTTTACATCTTCCTCAAATGCGTCTAACATTCCCGAAAAGAGCTCATCGCTGTTTTCTTTAGCGTGCTCTATGTCCTTTTTGGTTTCGGCTTCACGGTCGGGAACATAGATACAGCTTATCTGCGGCGGCTCAAAGGTTTTGAGCACTGCCTTGCAGTCAAAGTCTTTCAAAGCCGTATTAAACACCGAGAGAAGCTCTTCAAAGCTTTCGGGCTCGTCACTGTCGAGCAGGCTTTCCTCAATAATGCTTTCGCTTATCGGCTGAGCATTCAGCACACCCATTCTTCCCGCAAACTCAAACAGCCTTTTCTCGTGCGTGTAGGACACGTTTACTAGCAGTTTCCCAAGCTCCGAAAAGATAGGCTTTATCTGCCTGAACGTATCAATGTCGGCACTGTAGTAGACTGTTCCTCTGTAGTCCATAAGGCTGCTTCCTCTGAGTATACCAAGGCTTGTTTCAAACTCAAAGTAGGGCATAAACGTTCTGAGGATCCGTTCATTCTCGCAGGCAACCGAGCGAAGCGCTGTTCCGTGCAGGCTCTCTATCCTTGCCAGAAGCGCAGGGTCTTTGAAGGAGAGCTCATCAAGGTAGTCTGCAATGCATTTGCCGAGCTCCTCCTTTGCCTTTGCAAGATCCTCATCGGCCACAAAGTCCTCCCTTGAAGCTGTCGGCCGCAGCTTGTCGGTATTTATAAAGCACCTCACAAAGAATGCCCACTCGGGCAGGAGAGAAACTCCGCTTTCTGTAAGGAGCATATTTTTCAGATATATCCTGTGGCGGTTTTTAAGACCGCTTGCCGCCGATACAGTGAACGGCAGTATGTAAGCAACACCGCTGAAAAGTCCCGACACAGGCTTTAAGTCGATATAGTCAAGAAACTCATAGTCCGTACCGAAAATGCGCTTCCCCATTTGCAGAACGGTCTTTCTGCTGCTGCTCTTGGCAGGCAGAGAATTTATCAGAAGCTTCATTCCGCTTCCGTCTGACACATAGATAGGGTAGGGCAGCGGCAGCCCGAAGTAGGTCAGCCTTTCAGCCGCATAAGCCGCAGTAAAAAAGCCCTCACAGTCCTTTTTCGGCTTGAAGCTTATCGTGCTCCCGAAGGGCATATCAGGCTTTATCTGTGACACTCTGTACCTGCCGTCAGCGAAGCCGTGCCACTCAACAGCCTTGTCGGGCTCTTTTACGGAACGTGAGCGCAGCACTATCTCGTCTGTCACAATGAAGCAGGAGAGCATACCTATACCGAACCTGCCTATGTAATCCGAGCCGTTCCCTCTTTTCGAGGACTGCCCGATAACGGAGATAAACTTGTGTACCTCTTCTTCCGTAAGCCCTATACCGCTGTCAGTGAAGCTCAGAGAAGAGCCATCAGCCGTGACATTTATCTCGGGCTCGGAAAATGACGGCTCTGCCTTTATCCTCATGCTGACCGCATCGGCAGCATTCTGGAGAAGCTCCCTTAAAAACACATCGGGGCTGCTGTATAAATGGTCGGAGAGAATTGAGATCATTCCTCCAAGGTCAACATTAAACTGAAAATCATCCATACTTATCTCCTTGATACAGATACAGCCCCATTTTCGGGGCTGTGATCCTATGCTTTGATTTTTCCTGTAAGTCTCAGGAACACCTTTTCACCGTTCTGGATAAGGAAGTTTATGAACCTTATGAACGTATCAGCCATAATACCGAAGTTTACGCAGAGAAGTATGCCCTGAGTTGAAAGTGCTGTAGTTCCGAAGAACCAGTCAAGCATTCTGAATGAGAAGAACACACCTGCCGCACAAAGAAGAATAATAGACCTCTTGTAGTTTGAAAGCGGCTTGCTTATCTGCCTGAGCACCATTATGCCGACTACCGAGAGCAGTATTGTCGCACAGGTGGTTATCTCCGAGTCGGAAACCTCGAATATCTGCCCGAACACCACAGCCGCCATAACGACAACTACGTCTGCCAGACCGCCGGGGAGAGCCTTCATGATGATGTTTTTCATAAAGTGACCCCTGATAAGGTAATGGTCGGGTACCTGTGAGAGCAGGAAGGCAGGAATGCCTATCGTGAATGTACTTACAAGTGTTATCTGAGAGGGAGCAAGCGGATAAACCACTCCGAAAATAACTGTAACTATCGACAGTATCATCGAGAAAATATTCTTGACTAAGAACAGGCTTCCCGAGCGCTCCATATTGTTTACTACCTGTCTGCCCTCCATAACAACGTCAGTCATGTGGGCAAAATCCGAATCAAGCAGTACAAGCTGTGCCGCATGAGCCGCCGCATCGCTTCCCGATGCCATAGCTACAGAGCAGTCAGCGTCTTTGAGGGCTAAGATGTCATTTACACCGTCGCCTGTCATAGCAACTACCTTGTCCTGAGACTGCAAAGCCTTAACAAACTTTCTCTTCTGGTCGGGGGTAACTCTGCCGAAAACAGTGTAGTTTTTCATAGCCTCATAGATTGCATTGTCGGTTGTAAGGGTCGATGCATCAACGTACTTTTCGGCGTTTGCAATTCCTGCCTGCTTAGCGACCTCTGAAACTGTTATCGGGTTGTCTCCGGAAATTACCTTGACCTCAACGCCCTCATCAGCGAAGAACTTGAAGGTCGCAGGTGCAGTCTCACGGACGGGGTTTGCTATCATGATAAGTGCAAGCGGCTCGCAGTCCTCTTTAAGAGCCTTTCCATCGGGTGTGCCGAAGTACTTTACAAAGGCCAGCACTCTGTAGCCCCTGCGCCCGAATGACTCTATCTGCTCTGCATAGTCTCCGTATTTTTCTCTGAGCACCCACTCGGGAGCACCGAGAACATAAGCCTGTTTGCTTATAGTAACGCTCGAATACTTGAACTCCGACGAGAAATCAGTGTGTGCCGTTATAGCCGAGCCTGTCGGCGAGGTGAAGTACTGCTTCATTGCTGCCATAGTAATATTGTCAGCCGACTGCTCCGAGGCAAAGTCGCTGATTATATTCATAAGCTCCTCACGGCTGACGCTTCCGATAGGAGTGAAGTCGGAAACCTTCATTGTGTTCTCAGTAATAGTACCTGTCTTGTCAACGCAGAGGACATTTACTCTCGCAAGGGTCTCAATGCACTTCATGTCATGCACAAGTACCTTCTGCCTTGCAAGCCTCATAGCGCTGATAACGAGGGTTACGCTTGCCAGCAGGAACAGACCCTCAGGTATCATGCCTATAATAGATGCGACCGTAGTTCTGACGCTCTGGTGAAAGCTCAGGTGTCTTAAAAAGTAGCTGTGATTGAAAAGCAGAGCTCCCACAGGGATAATGAGTATACCTGCGAGCTTTACCAACTTGTTAAGCGAGCGTATCATCTCTGACTGCTCTCCCGACTTGCTCTTTTTAGCCTGCAGTGTCAGCTTTGAAACGTATGACTCAGCGCCGACCCTTGTGAGCCTTGCCCTGCATTTTCCGGAAACTATGAAGCTTCCACTCATAAGCTCTGCGCCGTTCTCCTTGATGATCTCATCAGCCTCACCTGTAAGCAGAGCCTCATTAGCAGCAACCCTGCCGTCGATTACAACGGCATCGGCAGGTATCTGGTCGCCTGCCTTGAAAACTACCACGTCATCAAGCACCAGCTCTTCCGAGCGCAGCTTCTGCTCCTTGCCGTCACGAACAACCACTGTCATAGGGGAATTTAGCACAGTAAGCTTCCCGAGCAGCGCCTTGGCACGAAGCTCCTGAACAATACCTATCAGCGTGTTAGCAATAATAACGGGCAGAAAGGTAAGGTCTCTGTAAGAGCCTATGAAAATAAGCACTGCCGCTATGCAGGCAAACACAAAGTTAAAGTAAGTAAACACGTTTTCCGCAATTATCTGTGCGGTTGATTTCGAGGGCGGGTCTATCGGTAGGTTTGACTGCCCCGCAGATACTCGCTCCTTTACCTGAGCCTCACTGAGCCCCGTATCGGGCGAGACCTCAACACGGGCGACCTCATGAACGGTTGCTTTCTTCTTCATTTTTACTCTCCTTATTATTCATTTTTCCGTTATATACTATTATAGACTATATTGTATCTTTTTTCAAGTGTTCTTCAGACTTTTTTATATCCCTCTTGCAATCGGGATAAAAAGGTGATATAATGTATATGGCAAATTCCTTGTTTATGAGGTGATATTATGGCAAGAAAGCCTACAAAGGAAAAATTAGCAGACGCCGTTCAGGAGCTTGCAAAAACAACAACGGTAGATAAAATTACCGTCAAGCAGATAGTTGAAAAAAGCGGTCTTTCTCTTCAGACCTTTTATAATCACTTCAAGGATAAAAGCGAGCTTATTCTATACATTCACAAGTCGGCAGGCGACAAAATGATAGCAAAGCTCGGCAAGGACGGCTATGGCTACAATGAGCTTACCAAAGAGAACATTGAGTTTTATGTTGAGCATAAGGACTTTTTCTATAATGCGCTTACAAACACCTATGGGCTTAATTCCTATGCGGATCAGTGTGCTGAAAATGCCTACAAGGTCTGGACGGAGTATCTGACCAATAAGAAAAATACAGATAAGCTTCCCGAGGATATAGACTTTCTTCTGAAAATGTACTGCTTTGCATTCACCAGAATGATAGCAGAATGGGCATTCAAAATGGATAATATGTCTCCCGAGAGGTTTATAGAGCTTATGAACGATGCAATGCCGAGAAAGCTGAGACCGTATCTTCTGAAGGCTTAAGGCATACTCTTCACCTGCCCTGAATAGAATAGTACTGACGTGAAGTCAATTCTATTCAAGGGGTGTTTGAAATGTATGAAAGCTCTCATACCAAGCCGTATAAAATTCGGGGAGAAGAAGCGCCATGAGCGCCGAAAAGCCCCGCTCTGTAGTACTGGGGAAATATATGCTGTCGAAGCAATGCACAGTCAGAGCCTGTGCAAAGGCATTCGGGATAAGCAAGTCTACAGTACATAAGGACGTAAGCGAACGGCTGAAAACGGCATCACCGAGCCTGTATTCCGAGGTTCGTCAGCTTCTTGACAAGAACAAGGAGGAGCGCCACATCAGGGGCGGAAAGGCAACCAGAGAAAAATACAGGTCGGCAGATAACAGAAAATAAAGAGAAGAGCTGTGCCTTTTTCTGAGGCTACAGCTCTTTTGCATCTTATTTCTTATAAACCGCAGTGTCAGTTGTTCTTGCAAAGCCGAAGCCTCTTGCTGCTGCTCTTGCGTCTTCATAGCCGTAAGCCTTTGCGGCTCTCGGGTCAGACATGAATGCCTTGCAGAAGGTCGGGCAGGTGCTGTGCGGTATTGAAAAACACATGAATGACTGTATCAGAACAGACCAAACCACATCAGGAATATTACTATTATCAGCAGCAGAATAACAAATCCGAGAAGTCCTGCTACAGTGCCTATTGCAGACTTGTTTTCCTTTTTGCGCTTCTCAAAATCGGTATAGGCAGTATTGGCTGAATAGTTACCCTTTATCTTTCCGCTCATCGTAGGATTGATCATATCCTTGATGTTTACGTCCTTATACTTCTGCTCAAAAAGCTTTCTTGCATTGGTTTCGTTCGGGTCGATCTGGTCTCTTGAAGAGCCGAGCCGCGACTCGTCAAGAGTGCTGGTGTCGATCTCGACCATTTCATGACCCTGTGTTATTACAGGTGCAGAGCCTACCGAGTCACCGTTATCAAATGCGTGAGCCGTATCGACCGACTCCATCTTCTTGGTGCTTCTTGTTTCACGAAGCATTTTGATAAGCACGTCAGTGTACAGGCTCTCCTCGTCTTCCTCGGAAAGCACAGCGTCAACGGTTGCGTTGTCCGCCATATCAATAAGGTCTGCAAGACCCTTGTTCTCTTTTCTGAAAGGCTTTCTTGCCTCAGGTGTAACAGCAGGCTTCGGAGTGCTTGCCGATGCATCTGCTCCAAGACCAAATCCTGAGAACGATGAAGCACCTGCCTTGTAAACAACAGGCTCCATATCCTCTTTTTCCTTTTGAACCTTCTCCTTTGCGTAAAGGTCAACAGGCGCGTTTATCTTGAGACCCTTTGCTCTCATCTCGGACACTCCGCCGTCTGCGAATGCCTTTGTGGGGTCATTCTCAGCAGGAGCAGCAGTCTGTGCAGGCTGAGGTGTTACGCTCGGTGTCGGCACGCTCGGAGTCGGTACACTCGGTGCTGGAACACTCGGAGTCGGAACACTTGGAGTCGGTACAGCAGACTCGGTCGGAGCGCTTGGTGTGGGTACGCTGGGCTTCGGTATCTCGGATACAGGCTCAGTCGGAACGGAAGGCTTAGGAATAACAACCTTCCTGCTTGTCGGTGCAGTGATTTCCTCAACGTGCTTAAGCGGAGGCAGACCGTCATCTGCTGCAGGAGCTTCGGGCTCGGGAGCAGGCTCGGCTGCGGCGCTCGGTGCAGGCACAGAGGGTGTCGGAACGCTCGGCTTCGGAACAACGGAAGGCTTCGGGATCTCAGGCTCTTCAGCGGTGATAGCGTCAGCCGAAATGGCAGATGCAGCAGCCGCAAACTCGTTGCTCTCAACAGCAGACGGTGAAGAAGCCGCAAAGTTCACCATAGAACCTGTATTCACATCGTAGTATTCCTCGCCGTCCTTGACAGCTATCTTGAGCTTAGGCTCGGGGAAGCCGGGCTTTGCCTTATTAGCCTGCGGAATGTCAATCTTCTCAAACTTCTCCTCAACATCAACTCCGCCTGCTGCGATTATCGCAACAGCAGACCTGAACTTCATTGAGCCCCTTACCAGCTCCTTGATGGGCAGCAGGATAAGGTCAGAGAAAGTAGCGTGAAATGCCTTCAGCGAAGCTGCCTCGTCTTCATCGGGGGCAACTCTGTGGTCAAAATACTTCGGCCAGTCCTTCTCAGTAGACTTGATAAGCTTATCTATGTACTCGCACAGAGGTACCCAGAGCTCAGGCTCTTCAAACTCTCTGTCATTCGTGATAAGCCACATATAGCACCTGAGAAAGCAGTCATAGCAGGTAATATCCTCAAGGTTGAGCATTACATCGTCAATATTCAGCGAGGCTGAAAACAGCGGATCGGAGAAGGCAAAGCACTTGTAGCCAAGGCTTGCAAGCTTTCCGTAGGCTGTTTTGAGATCCTTCTCAGTTCTTGTAAACGGCGGAAGAAAGTCGAAATCAAAATTAGTCTTGTAGTTGTCGGTCTCTCCGACAGCCGCCATCGCAGTCAGCTTGAGGTAAACCTCGTGGATCTGCTTGGCCGGTGTGTCAACTGCTACGCCGAGCACTCTGTACGGGTTGCAGGCGAACAGCTCGGTAGCGGTAACACCAAGTGAAGATCTTGCCATAATTCTTTCTCCTTTCGCAAGATATCCCACATTTCACGGCCTTGGGAAATAATCTTGCCAATAATATGAATTAGTTTAATAATTTAATATACAATTAAAACATTTTACAAATTAAGTATAACAAATTTGAGCGCACATTACTTTAATTATTATTTAATTTTCTATTAACTAAAAATTAATTGCAAACAAAGTGTACAAAAGATACAGAAAAAATCGTGCAAAATGTTTGGTTGAAATTGTTTGCAATTTCTGGTGAAATATAGTATAATATTAAGTGATAATATTCTGTATTATTGAATTTGAAAAGGGGGGCTTATAAAATGGGTCTTTTCAGCAAGAAAAATACGCAGGAAGCTAAAACTCCTGAGATAAAGAAACAGACGTCCGGCGGTGCTGGCGGGGTGAACGCAGACGATATCTGGAATACTCCTGTCAGGGCAAAGAAGAACAGCGGCGGTACGGTTTCGATAAAGGAATCCAAGCATGATGATGTTCACGAGGAAAAGGTGAACGATAATATTGAGCCTGAGGTTATCAAGAGCAAGATGGAGCAGCTCGAAAAGGAACTGGAGGAGAAGTCTTCAGAGCCTGTCAAGACCTACAAGGATTACGATGTTAATCCTGTCAAGGACGGCGAGGTGGCTGACGCTCAGGAGGAATATGAGAAGCTTTATGCTGAGGAGCACGCAAAGTATGTGGAGTCTCACAAGGAGGACATCACTGTAGCTCACATTGAGGGCATTGAGGATAAGATGCAGGAGATGTATGATGAGCATGATAAGAAAACTGCTGAGGAAGAGGCTGCAAAGGGAAATATTTCTGAGATCACTCAGGAGGAGACCGATGCAAAGGTAGCTGAGCTTCCTTATGCTAAGAAGCCTGAGGATTATCCCGAGTATAAGGACATTCAGGGAGTTGAGGCTGAGCAGGAAAAGGTTGAGGCGCTCGGAACTATCGACCACAGCGGTGACGATGATGAGATCCAGGAGATGGATCAAGATTATCTTGAGAACAAGGTTAAGGAATTCAATGAAAAGTATGCAGACAGAAAGCCCCGGGAATAAATTTATATAATGGGAGAGATTTGATTTGAGTATCAGTATTAATACCGATAATCCGATAATAAAGTTTTCGGGAAAGGGAAAGCCGTTTCCTTATGATAAGCTTTTCTATGCGACTATTGAGCCGTATATACTGGAGTTCAAGAACGCAAGGCTTGAAAAGCTGACCGAAGAGGATGCTGCAAGGTGTCTTGTAAGGGTGTTCAAGAAAATGGAGGTAAACGGTGTTCCTGTGCTGGAGTTCTTTAAGGAAGACCTCGAGCAGTGGAGCGATCTGAGCCAGTATGAGAAGACTACAAGGCTTGCAGAGCTTATGGCTAAGGACATATTCTGCTGCTTTGATAAGAACCGCATAAACGGCGACGGCTCGTTCTGCCGCACAAACAGGCTGTATTCTGTCACAAATGCCGAGGGTATCAGAGAATTTATAATCTGTGACACCTATGAGAAGGCAGGAATGTTCAAGAAGACGCCTATTGCGGAGACAATATACTTCCGTCAGCTTATGGATCAGTTTGAGAAGGGCTGGCTCCCGAAGAAGAAGGAAGAATGATACATCAGGCCGTTCGGTCTCATAAGCAGGAGGCCGAACGGTTTTTGTATGAGGTGACAGATATGAGCAAGATGCAGAGGTTTCATCGTATCACGCTTATATTGACTGCTGTTATGTATGGCGGTTCGCTGATATGGTTTCTGATTTCCTACGGCGATCTTGAAGATGAGATAGGCATACATTTTGATCCTAAGGGCTTTGATGTGTTCGCAAGCAAGAGGTTCGGCTTTTATCCCTTTGTGGCAGGGCCGATACTGACGGTGCTTCTGCAGTTTTTCAGGCTTTTGTCCGATAAGCTGAAGGAGTCGCCGAAGCTTAACAAAACGGGCAACGACAAGTTCAGAAACCTCGTAAAAATATATGCTGACACCTTTACTCTGATGATTGCAGTGTTTTTCACCTCGTGGAACCGGGCGGTAATTAATCAGAAGTCTTACTTTCACTGCAATTTCATTTATAATGGTCTTTTGACGTTTATACCGCTTATGGTGTTTGCACTGCCTATAATTGATGCGGTATATAAACACAAATATAAAAATCCGGAATACAAAAGGAGAAGAAAAAATGAAAGCACAAATTGAAATGGAAAACGGAAAGAAAATAACCCTGGAGCTTTACCCCGAGGCTGCACCAATCACGGTAGATAACTTTGTAAGCCTTGTAAAAAGCGGTTTCTACAACGGCCTTGGCTTCCACAGGATAATATCGGGCTTTATGATACAGGGCGGAGACCCTCTCGGAAACGGAACAGGCGGTTCGGATAAGAAAATCAAGGGAGAGTTCCTTGCAAACGGTGTAAACAACCCCATAAAGCACACAAGAGGAGTGCTCTCAATGGCAAGGTCAATGGACCCGAATTCTGCAAGTTCGCAGTTTTTCATCATGCACGCCGATGCACCTCACCTTGACGGCCAGTATGCCGCATTCGGAAAGGTCATCGAGGGCATCGAGGCGGTTGACGAGATAGCATCGGTTGATACTGATTTCGGTGACAGACCTCTCGCTCCGCAGGTTATGAAGAGCGTAACGATGATTGAAGAATAAGAAACCTTAGCAAGCCGTACAGATAACCTCTGTACGGCTTTTTTTATCCCGCTACAGAGCCGAACGGGATTTAAAAAGAAGAACAGGCAGCCGAAGCTGTCTGTTCAATGGGGATATTGTTTTGTGAGTTGGTTGCTTATTAATTAAAAGTCGGCAAACTATCTTCTTAATATATTATAACACATGAGTGTAACAAAAACGTTACACCCTGACAGATTGTGTCAGCGTTAAATTGTGAATTTTGTGTAAATTCACAGCATACAACTATGAATGCTGTCAGATGTTATTTCTTTTTGCCCAATGAAAGCGATGGGTTATTAGCTCCTTTATGCTTAGGCGACACCTTCTTTGGGACTACGGTTGTCATAAACTCATTGAGAATATCCTGCCCTTTATCACGGGAAGCAGCTTTGATAATGTCCTTTTGGGGCTTGCTTCTGAAAAGAGTGTCAAGCTTCGGGTCATTTCTGATGGTTTCCCTTGCCTCTCTGTAATCCTTCTCAGTGATGACATTTCCTGCTGCCTGACGGGGTTTCAGGAAGTTAGCTGTAATTATATCGCAGACAGCTTCCTTTACATCATTATCCTCGGGGTCTTTGAGCCTTATCTGCGCAGACACACGGGCATTCTCAAGATTATATGACACGGGAACAGGCTTTTCCTTGTCTTTTATTTCTACTCCTGCGTCTTTATAGTATTTCGTCAGCTCGCTTTTTTTAGCCTTATTCATAGAGTCAAGAACGGCGTCTATCTCCAAGGCCGCAAGATTAATGCTTTTAAGGCTCATCTGCATAGCGTCGATACGCTTCTGAGTTTTCTTGTCAGAAACATAGCCTTCCTTGATCTCGCCCTGATCCTTCTTTCTTTTCAGGTAAGCCTCTATATTCGTTTTGGCCTTTACAAGAGACTCCTTCAGCTTTACCTGACTGATAGAGGGGCCGCCCTTTTCGTAGCCCTCCATAAACCTCTTATAGTCATTAAGGGCTGTTTTAAGCGATGCTGCGGCATCATCATAGGCTTTGCTGCCGAAGTGTACCTTTTGAGTAGCCTCATTCACAGCAGTAAGGGAGTCTTTAAGCTTCTTGGTTATCTCGGGAGCAGTTCTCTGCGTGCCGTAGAAAGGCTTATAGCCGAGCTTGTTCCTGAAATACTCAAGCTTATCCATTTTGTTTTTGATCTCATTTTTCCAGGACTCTGTAACACCTACCTGCTTGCAGCCGGGATAAAGATTGTAGTTGAGATTCCTTTTTGCGCTGTCTGCAAAGGCCTGCAGCTGCTTTGAAAACTCATATCTGTCCCGGCCGTAGCCCTTTGTGCTCAGAGAACTGTGTTTTTTCTCATATTCAGCGGCTGCATCAGATAATCTGGTGAGGTTATTATCAATATAGTTATAGCTTATCTTATCGGTGGTTGTTGAAAAGTTTGAATAAGCTCCTCCGCCTATTTTCATATTCTTGCCGAGCTTGCTCAGGTTTTCAAGCTCATAATGCATAGCCTTGAATTCATCAGAATTCGGGCCGTCTTTAGCAGGCTTTTCAAATGTATTGAGCTTTTTCAGCAGCTTCTTTGCCTGCTCAGCGACTTTTCTTGCGCTATTCTCGTAATCATTTATGCCTCTGATCTCGGTGTTCAGCTTAGTGTAGTAAGCCTGCATCTGAGACTGAGAGCTGGCATTTCTGATATACTCTACATCATCGGGGTATTTCAGGATAACGGGGTCTTCGGGATTTTTATAATTTTCATTAAAGGTAAAGCCTGTGACTCTCTTCCTTACAAAGTCATGAGTTCTGTCATTGACCTTGTCCTTAGTTTCTTTATAGGGAAGCCCCATATCGGTGTATATTTCGTGCTCGGTTACGGTGTTTTCCCGATCAAGACAGATAACTAAGCCGTAGTTTTTATTTACCTTAGTAACATTGCCGTTTTCGTCAAGCTCATTTATCGTACCGTTGTACTTGTAGTTGCCGAGCAGAGAATCAAACATATGCTTTGTATAGTGCAGATGCTTTAATTTGTTATACTCAGATTTTTGTGTAAGGTAATACACATTTCCCGTGATGTCTTTAAGCTTTTTATTGTCCTCGGGGAAAACAAGCCATTCTGTGCCTGCGTATTTGCCGTCTTTAATATCCTTGTCTGTCTGCACAAGAGCATTATATGACTTTATCTTCTGCTTGGTATAATCAGTGTATATCTTTGTCTGGATATTAAGCAGACGCTTCCACTGTTCATCTGAAATGTATTTGCCGTCTGCGCCTTTTACTAACTCGTTGATACAGTCAGATTTAACCTCATTAATGGCGTTTTCGTCCTCCGGGTTATTTATGTCATCGAGAACTTCCTCAAAGAACCTTACATACTCCTCATCTGATACATTTGCGTTCTCATCTTTACGGAGCTGCGACATATACTTATCGTATTTTACCTGATCTTCTGCACTCAGATTAGCTTTTGGCATATTATCACCTCATAGATTTATTTGGTCTTCTGTAATATATACCCTTGTATAATTGAATTGGTTTCAAATTTATAATTTAAATCTTTTCGGAAGAAGTTCATCAAGCGTATAAGCTCCGTCCGAGAGTATGATCCGGAAGCTCCCCTTGCAGAACTCGCTCATTACCTGACGGCAGGCACCGCAGGGATAGCAGGGCGCAGAAAAATTACCGTCGGAGCTGCCTGCTATGGCTATCGCTGTGAAGGCTTTTCTCCCCTCGGAGACTGCCTTGAATATTGCAGTACGCTCGGCGCAGTTTCCAAGCGGATAAGAGCTGTTTTCTATATTGCAGCCTGTGTATACCTCACCGTCCTCGCAGAGAAGTGCTGCGCCTACGCTGAAGCCCGAATACTTACAGTATGCATTTTCCGCAGCCCTGACAGCAAGCTCAAAAAGCTCCTGATTTGTCATAGAGATCCCCCCCTTGTTCTCTGATATTATTAAGGCAACACCGCACAAAG
>DGRP01000118.1 GCA_002391065.1 Ruminococcus sp. UBA4385
TTTCAACTGCGGGGAAGAAGTTCTTAGGAACTGCTCCGCCGAATACCTTTTCCTCGAAAATAAGCTCATCGGATACGCAAGGCTCAAACTCTATCCAAACGTCACCGTACTGACCGTGTCCGCCCGACTGCTTCTTATGTCTGCCCTGTACCTTGACTTTCTTTCTGATAGTCTCACGGTAAGAGATCTTAGGTGTGTCGGTAACTACCTTAACGCCGAAGGTGTTTTCAAGCCTTCCGACTATAGAATCAAGCTGCAGTCCGCCGAGAGTAGAAAGTATCATCTCATTTGTAGAGGGATCAAGCTCATAGGTAATAGTTCTGTCCTCTTCCATTATCCTTGCCATTGCGGAAGCGATCTTGCTCTCATCGCCTTGCTTTGAAGCCTTTACAGATACCTTGTAGCCGGGGTTCGGGAAGGACATAGGTGCAAACTTCACAACTCTGCCTGCATCGCAGATAGTGTCATTAGTGTTTACGTTCATCTTAACAGCAACTACAATGTCTCCGCAGCCTGCCTCAGTAACATCTATCTGCTTCTTGCCCTGAAGTGTTACAAGCTTTCCGACCTTCTCTGTAGTGCCTGTAGAAGCATTTACAACCTCCTTATTAGGAGTAAGCTTTCCTGAGAACACCTTCATGAAGGACATCTTTCCAACATAAGGGTCAGCCACAGTCTTGAATACGAAGGCTGTCATCGGATCACTCTCCGAGCAGGTTATCTCAATAGCGTCACCGCCTGTTGTCTCGCCGACCATAGCGTCTTTCTCAGACGGTGCAGGAAGAAGAAGGTCTATCTCCTTGAGAAGCATATCAATACCCTCAAGTGTTGCCGCAGATACGCAGACAACAGGAGTTATCATTCCGTTATTAAGTCCGTTGTGGATACCGTCAACCAGCTCGTCCTGAGTGAAGCTCTCGCCCGAGAAGAACTTATCCATAAGCTCCTCGTCTGTTTCAGCGACAGCCTCGGAAACTGCCTCACGCAGACCATCTATACGGTATTCCATCTTCTCGGATACCTCAGCAGTCGGCATATCAGTCTCAACTGCGCTTCCGTTCTCATACTTATAAGCCTTCATCTCAATGAGGTTTACATAAGAAACTATCTTTCTGTCAGCAATAACGGGGACAACTACAGGGCAAACTGTAGGACCGAACTCAGCCTTGAGCTCTGTAAGAACGTTATTGAAGTTAGCATTGTCATCATCAAGCTTGGTAACTACGAAGAGTGCAGGCTTGCCCATAGCCTTGGCATACTCATAAGCCTTGTGAGTTCCTACCTTAACACCCGACTTAGCCGATACAGTGATAAGAACACAGCCGCTTGCAAAAATGCCTTCGATCTCCTCACCCTCATAGTCAAACAGACCCGGAGTGTCAAGAAGGTTTACCTTGAATCCGCCTGCTGTTTCGAGTGAAGACAGCGATGTATATACCGAGCACTTTCTTGCGATCTCATCAGGATAATAGTCGGAAACCGTGTTTCCGTCCAGTACCTTTCCGAGACGGTCTGTTGCGCCGCTTTTGTAAAGCAATGCCTCTGTAAGTGAGGTCTTGCCCGAGCCTGCGTGGCCTGCTATAGCAATATTTTTGATCTTCGTGCTATCGTACTTTTTCAAATTGATCGCTCCTGTTCTGTTAATGGATTTTTACGGTCGGACTTTTTCACGCTGCGATTTTGTCGTGCAAAGCCGATGCTTGTCAATATGCACAAAATACATTGACCGTACTATATAATTATATACCATTTTTTCAAAAAATTCAATAGGTTAAATAAAATTCTTTTTCGTAAATATGAACAATTTTTATCTTCATTTACATACACATTACACAAAAGATCCTTTTTTCAGGATTGACAAGACTGTAAAAATGTGCTATAATGATTACAATTCAGTTACAAACCGAAACCAAACGGTGATCTGTATGAAAAAACATTTTACGCTAAAAAAGGCCGCAGCAATCTGTGCGGCAATGTGTATAGCTCTCAGCGCCTTCTCGGGAAGGGCGCAGGATAAGTCTGCCGTAAGGGCGGACAATACGAAATATGATGAGCAGCTTGACGAACTCAGAAAGCAGCAGGCTGACCTCGATGCAAAGATAGCTGAGGCTGATGAAAAGCTTGCAGCCGAGGAGGACAACTTCAATGCCCTGCAGGAAAAGTACGATGCGATAAATGAGAAGATCGAAAATGCAAGCAGCTACACTCACGAACTGGAGCTTGAAATGGCTGAGCTTGACTCTCAGCAGCTTGAGTCATCATATAATGTTCAGCAGATGGAGGACAGCATAAAGGAGCAGACCTCGAACTACCTAAAGCGTATCAGGGCTTTGTACATAGCAGGCGGCAGCAGCTCTTATGCGAATCTTCTTGTTGATTCCGCCGACTTCTATGATGTGCTTATGAGGATAGAGCTCATGACCCGTGTTGCAAAGCACGATAATGAAGAGCTTGAAAGCCTTCTTGACGACTACTCAAAGCTTAAAGAGAGCAAGGCAAAGCTTGATGAGCAGATAAAGGCTCTGAATGAAAAAACTGCCGAATACTCGGACAAGCAGGCTGAGCTTGCCGAACAGCAGGCAGAGCTTCTGAGACTTGAACAGGAGTCGGGAGCACTGCTTTCAGAACTCAGGAAGGACAGAAGCGAGCTTGGAAACAGCTATGATGAGCTGAACAGCGAATATGCTCAGGTATCGCAGGCTGCCGATGCGGCAACAGCTGCAGCCACGACCACTACTACAGCAAAGCCTGCCGAGCAGACAGCCGAAACCACAAGAAAGACCACAGCGACCGAGGAAGATACCACACCAACCGAGACCAAGGCAACTACAGTACAGACTCAGGCGACCACTCAGCAGACAACCAAGGCTACAACTCAGGAGACTACCAAAGCCACCACAAAAGCGACAGAAGCTCCTGCGCCTGTTCCCTCGGGAGATTCAAACAAGATAAACACAGTGCTTGCCTATGCAAAGAGCAACGTAGGCGGCTCTTATGTCTGGGGCGGAGCAAGCTTTAAGGCCTGTGACTGCTCGGGTCTGGTAATGCTCTCCTTTGCACAGGTAGGCATAAACCTTCCGCACTATGCAGCCTCACAGGCGGAGTACGGCACAACAGTTTCCTATAACAACATACAGCCGGGTGATGTAGTTTTCTTTGGCGGCTCTAACTATTCAAGCATTTATCATGTTGGTATTTACATAGGCGACGGTCTTATGGTACACGCACAGAACTCCGCAACGGGAATAGTAATATCAAACCTTGCGAACTTCTCCTACTGGGGCAACCCGATAACCGTAATAAAAAGACTTATATAAGCAAAAAAGCTGTACCGTTGCGGTACAGCTTTTGTTATGACTCTATAAGTCCGCCGTTATCCTCCATAAGCTTAAAGCTTATCTCAAACACATCAAACTCGCCCTCCGTGTTTTCACGATAGACCTCGCAGGTGACAGTGTCGCCTGCTTTTTTATCCTTGTAAATGTCTGACACATTATTATAGCTCAGCGGATCCTTTCCGTCGATAGCGGTGATGATGTCGCCCTCCTGAAGCTCCGTATTCGCAATGTCGCAATCCTCAGAAATTCCTGCAACGTAAAGACCCTTATGCATATCGTTTATCTGCGCAGTTGTCTCAGACACAGCATAATAGGTTATACCCATTTTCACTCTGCCTGATACATAGCCCTTTTCGATAATATCCTCAATAATCGGCTTCAGCTGGTCAGTCGTGATAGCAAAGCCTATGCCCTCATAATCATTTGAGGACAGCTTTGACGAGGTTATACCTATCACCTGTCCCCACATATTGAAGAGCCCTCCGCCCGAGTTTCCCGGGTTTATAGGCGCATCTATCTGAATACAGTTGATATAGTCTGTTCCGTCTTTGGAGCGCACCTTTCTGTTCACAGATGATACAACACCAACAGTCACCGAATTATTATATCCTGCAGGCGAGCCTATAGTCACTACCTGCTCACCCTGCAAAACAGCGCCCGAATCCCCGAACTCAGCAGGTGTAAGTCCCTGTGCGGGTATCTTTATCACTGCAATATCAGTAGTCTCATCGGCGCCGACAAGCGATGCCGCATACTCAATACCCTCATTCGTAACCACCTTCATGCCCTTGTCAGCTCCTGCGACAACATGGGCATTCGTGACGATATACCCTGTATCGGTCATGATAACTCCGCTTCCCTGCCCTTTTGAGAGCACAGCCTTATCCTGCGAATAGGTCTCGATATACACCACGCTCTCAGCAGCAAACTTAGCCACACCCTCAGTAGTGTAGCGGCCGTCCTCCTGCTTAAACTCAGCATCAAGATCAGGTCTTTCACTCACAGGGAGAGTGAAGTTAATATTCTTCCCTCCCGAAATCAGGTTTGAAAGCCAGCCGTTTCCTCTCAGAGATATCATCGAGATACCTATTCCCGAACAGATAAGCACAACAGCAAGACCGATTTTCAGAAAGATACCAAGAACTCTTCCCTTCTTTTTCGGCTCTTTGACTTTTTTAATGCCCTTCCAGAACTTATCATCTGCGTCCTCTGCCCTTACTATTCCTTCGGGCAGTCTCAGGGGGTCATTCTCCTCGTTCTGAGAGCTTTGCCCGGCATTCTCGGTGAGGTCCTTTTCGGCCTCTTCAAAATAATCCACACTATTCTCCTTAAGCGTCGTCCTTGGCCTTATTCGGCAAGGTAAATACAAACTCGGTATACTCGCCCTTTACGCTCCTGACCATTATCTCACCGCCGTGCAGTCTGATAATGGAGCGCACTATATTCAGTCCAAGACCCACTCCCGTCTTGTCGATACCACGGGATTTGTCAGTCTTATAAAATCTGTCAAACACCAGCGGAAGCTCATCTTCTGAGAGCCCCTCTCCGCTGTTCTTGATAGAGATAGAGGTCATTCTGCCCTGCGGTGTGAACGAAAACTCGATATAGCCGCCCTCATTCACAAACTTGATAGCGTTCTCTATAAGATTGTACATTACCTGATGAACAAGATCATTGTCTGCATAAAGATCGAATCTCTCAGTGTCAAGGCCTCTGATGTCGATATGCTTGGCCTCAACCCTTGATTCAAAGGTGACGAGCGTATCAACTATAGGCTCCAGCACAGAAAAGTACTGCATATTGGGCTCCAGCTCGCCTGCCTCGATCTTTGCAAGGTTGAGCATACTTCTTACAAGCCTTGCAAGCCTGTGTACCTCAGAGGATATGATCTTCAGATATCTGGGCTGTTCCTCGGGCGGTATCGTGCCGTCCAGAATGCCGTCTATAAAGCCGCCTATAGATGTCATAGGTGTCCTGAGCTCATGTGAAACGTTCGCAAGGAAGCTGTTTCTCATAGTATCATAGCTCTTGAGGTTTGCCGTCATCTCATTGAACGAGTTTGCAAGCTGGTCAAACTCCTCTACCGAATATTCGGGCAGAGTTACCGAGAAATCTCCCTTACCTATCTGTGCCGAAGCCTCGGCTATCTCCTTTACAGGGCTTGTAAGCTTCAGTGTCATGAAGTACACAAGAAACATTACAATTACCAGCACCATTATAGCCGAGATAATAAACAGCTCCGCCAGATTTCCCAGATACGACCTCTGCTCATCCTGTGAGGAAACTGCGAGCAGATAATAACCGGGCCCGTTCGCAGAAAAGTGTGTACCTACTATATGAGCCCTCTCTCTAAGGCTTCCGTTCAGATCCCCGTAGATATATTTATAGCCCTCCGAAAAGCTCTGCAGGCTGTCCGCATTTACCGTCTTAGGAAGCTGTCCTATGCTTCCCGTGGCAGTCCCCGTGATAATATCTCCCTCATCGGAGCAGAGAATAAAATCCACATTCGCATCAAAAGCATATCTCTCATACTCTGCCGTAACCAGAGCCTTCCATGCTGCGGGATTATCCTCTATCCTGTCACGGGTATAGGATGCGAGCGACCTTGTCTGCTTTTCAAGAAGGCTCTTTTCGTTGCTTATAAAGTACCGTGAAGAAACAAGCAGTAATACTGCGCCCAAACATACGAAGCTGACGAGTATTACTGCTGAACAAATTGCAAAGTATTTAAAGAATATGCTTACTTTCTTATTCATGTGCTCCTTCTGCGACCTCGAACTTATATCCGACGCCCCAGACAGTCTTTAATGCCCACTTATCCGAAACACCCTCGAGCTTCTCTCTGAGTCTCTTTACATGAACGTCTATCGTTCTTGAGTCTCCGTAATACTCAAAGCCCCATACCTCATCAAGAAGCTGGTCTCTTGTATAAACCCTGTTCGGATTTGAAGCCAGATGGAACAAAAGCTCAAGCTCCTTCGGCGGTGTGTCAAGTACCTGTCCGTTTACTCTCAGTTCATACCTTGTCATATTAACGGAAAGCTTATCATACTTGACTTCCTTGACCTCGCTCTCTGCATTGCTCTGTCCTACTCTTCTGTATACAGCCTTTATTCTTGCAATAACTTCCTTTGTATCAAAAGGCTTAACGATATAGTCATCAGCACCCAGCTCCAGACCAAGCACCTTATCAAAGGTCTCGCTCTTTGCTGTTATCATAATGATCGGCACGTTAGATTTCTTTCTTACCTCACGGCATACCTGCCAGCCGTCTATACCGGGCAGCATTACATCAAGCAGGATAATGTCTGGCTTCAAAGCGTTGATCTTAACGATTGCCTCCTCACCATCATGTGCAAGGATAACACCGTAACCATCCTTTTCAAGATAAAGACGCAGAAGCTCGCAAATGTTTTTGTCGTCGTCTACTACTAAAACTCTGCCTAATGACATCTTAATTCCTCCTAACATTCCCGTGTATCGGGATATAAATGATCCTTGACCATTTCTGACAAAAAATTTCAATTAATAAAAACATTATAACAAATTTACAATTATCAGAAATGAAACCGGTATGAACCTCAAGTTAATTTTCTTTGATTATAACATATTTCACACCCAGTTGTCAACAAAAAATACAATCATTAAATATGTTAACATACAATTTCGTTGATTTTCACCAACTTAAACTGGAATTTTTATCATATTACTCAAAAATCCGATTTTTTCAAAAAGTCCTTGAAACCTCGGTTTTATGGAGCTTTTCAAGCTTTTTCATCTGAACCGTTTTGCCGCAGGGCAGTCAGTCATTGTGAAAATTCGCCAAATTTTCATTTTGAATATGTCAAAACTTATGCAAAGCTACAAAGTTTGCTAAAACCCCCTTAAAGTACTTGAAATTTATGAAAAAGGTGCTAAAATATATTTAGCACTCAAAAAGCGAGAGTGCTAAAATCAGTAAAATCTAGGAGAAGCCGGGGAAGGGCTTCGGCTTCTTACTTTAAAGGAGGAAAACATAATGAATATCAAACCGTTACAGGACAGAGTAGTTGTCAAAATGGCAGAGGCTGAGGAGACCACCAAAAGCGGTATCATACTTACAGGCTCGGCAAAGGAGAAGCCTGAGGTAGCAGAGGTCATCGAGGTCGGCGCAGGAAAGAAAGACGTTGAGATGACAGTAAAGAAGGGCGACAAGGTGCTGCTCTCCAAGTACAGCGGAACTAACGTAAAGCTTGAAGGCGAGGAGTACATCATCGTTAAAATGGAAGATATCCTTGCAATAGTAAAATAATAGAAAGAGGTAATTTACAATGGCTAAACAGATTATTTACGGAGAGGACGCAAGAAAAGCTCTCCAGTCAGGTATCGACCAGCTTGCAGATACCGTTAAGATAACACTCGGACCTAAGGGAAGAAACGTAGTTCTTGACAAGAAGTTCGGCGCTCCACTCATCACTAACGATGGTGTTACAATAGCAAAGGAAATCGAGCTTGACGATGCTTTTGAGAACATGGGCGCACAGCTCGTAAAGGAAGTTGCTACAAAGACAAATGACGCAGCAGGCGACGGTACTACAACAGCTACACTGCTTGCACAGGCACTCGTAAGAGAGGGTATGAAGAACATCGCAGCAGGCGCTAATCCGATGATAATCAAGAAGGGTATGGCTGCCGCAGTTGACACTGCTGTTGAGACTATCATTGCAAACTCCAAGAAGATCGAGGGCTCAAAGGACATCGCAAGAGTAGGTGCTGTTTCCGCAGGTGATGAGGAGATAGGCAAGCTCATCGCTGAGGCTATGGATAAGGTAACTGCTGACGGTGTCATCACTCTCGAGGAGAGCAAGACTGCTGAGACCTACAGCGAGGTAGTTGAGGGTATGCAGTTTGACAGAGGCTACATCGCACCTTACATGGTTACAGATACAGATAAGATGGAGGCAGTTCTTGATGATCCTTACATTCTTATCACAGACAAGAAGATCTCGAACATTCAGGAGATACTTCCTCTCCTTGAGCAGATCGTTAAGGCAGGAAAGAAGCTCCTTATCATCG
The DNA here is from genome assembly GCA_002391065.1 of Ruminococcus sp. UBA4385. Next base: position 8,394 of record DGRP01000118.1, read on the forward strand.
CTGAGGACGTTGAGGGCGAGGCTCT
>DGRP01000157.1 GCA_002391065.1 Ruminococcus sp. UBA4385
GGCAAGCAGATGATGTGCAGAGGCGTTAGCCGCGGGTTGTGCGGTGTTGCCTTTACGTTCTGCTATGTCCGCAGTTTACGCAGGATTGGCTTGAAAACTGATTCTGCTTTCCGCAGGAGGGGCATAGCCATACCTTCTGGCTGTCAAGCGCAGGATTGCCTGTCAGGGCATTTTCAAGGGTGGTGTTGCCTTGCTGACCTTTTTTGAAACGCTCGTAGTCATCATAGAAGGTCACTCTCGAGCTGTGGTTGAGCTCATAAACATTCTCGCAGAGCTCTCCGAAGGCATAAAGCAGAAGCATGAAAAACCAGAATACGAGCAGATTCTTTATCATCAGAACAATCATGCTGACACGCACTATATCCTCATTTTTAGAATCCTTATCAGTAAACAGATTTACCGCAGTTTTAATCATACGACTGTCATCAACCTCTTCAATCGTGATTTTACCGTCGGTGTAGTTCTGAGTATTAATGTAAAGCTCATCATACTTATTTATAGTGATTATATGTACAATACAAATAAGCAGCGTACCCAGAATAGCCAGAATAGTTGCCAACGTCTGAATTTTGTCTCCTGCATTGCTGAATCTTTTCATAGTGATTACCTCCGTCTGATAAAACTATAGCATTAATGAATTTAAGTTTCAATCTGAAATTTATTAATACTTTTATGAATAAACTTTAACAACCGAACTGTCATCAAATGTGTTCAGTTCGGTTAGACTATAACACATTTGTGATAAAATGTCAACATTTGCGTTCATAAGTACCGGTATAGTATCGTATAATATTACTGAGGTGATCGTATGGATAAGCAAGCTCTTGACCCTCAGTGCGTAGGTAATGCGATTTACAGATACAGACGGTGGAGAAAAATGTCTCAGGAAGTGCTTAGCGGACTTGCCGGCATCGGAAGAACGCATCTGAGCGCCATTGAGAGAGGTGAGCGCAAGCCGACTCTTGAAACTTTATACAGGCTGGCGCAGGCTCTTGGAGTGAATATGAGCGATCTGGTTGTCGAGATCGAAAAGGAACTGGAGAAAAAAGGCTGACTTTACATTTGAATACATTTGTGGTATAATCATAATATATCATTTCAGGGAGTGACAGTAAGTGAAAGGCTATATCCATTCTACAGAAAGCTTCGGAACGGTTGACGGGCCGGGAGTAAGGTTTGTGATATTCTTTCAGGGCTGTCCTATGCGCTGTCTGTATTGTCACAATCCCGATACATGGAAATTCGGGCAGGGCACACAAATGACTGCCGAGGAGCTTCTCGGGCAGTATGAGGCTGTAAAGGAGTTTATGAAAGACGGCGGTATCACCTGCACAGGCGGAGAGCCGTTGGTGCAGATCGACTTCCTGACTGAGCTTTTTGAAAAGGCAAAGGCAAGGGGTATACATACCTGCCTTGATACCTGCGGTATCTGCTTTGAGCCGAACAGCGAAACAACTGTCCTAAAATATGTACAGTTGTTAAAAGTGACTGATCTTGTAATGCTTGACATCAAGCATATTGACAGTGATGCTCATAAGAAGCTCACAGGGCATGGAAATGAGAATATACTTGCATTTGCCAAGTTCGTAAGTGACCATGCAGTGCCGATATGGATACGTCATGTGATAGTGCCGGGTATAACCGATGATGAGGGTGAGCTTCTGCGTCTGGGAGCATTTATCTCGGGGCTTAAAACGCTGAATGCGATCGATGTTCTGCCTTATCACACTATGGGAAAGGCAAAGTATGAACAGCTGGGGCTTGAATATCCCCTCGGTGACACGCCTGCACTTTCAAAGGCTGAGGCAGTAAAGGCTCGGCAAACAATTATGAGAGGGCTCAGAGAAGAGCTCCTTCGCCGTAAAAGGCAGACCTCTGCGCAATGACCGCAGAGGCTTTCTTTTTAAATAGTGGTTTTTAACCCGTCAGCTTCTGACTTAATAGAGTATATAGCCGACTTTATTTCCTCGGAAATAAAAACAAGTGTACAAAAATTAACCCTGAAACAAATTCAGGCACGGCAGGAAAAAGCTTTGATAAAAAATCTTAAAAAAATGTAAAGCGCCTTTACAAAGAGAGGCGATTGTGCTATAATAGTATTGCTGAAAAAATGACTAAAGGAGGAGCTAAGTGTGCAGAAGTCATATCTGATACTGGAAAACGGTACTATATTTGAAGGCAAGAGCTTCGGCGCTGACGGCGAGGCTATCGGTGAGATAGTTTTCACTACGGCGATGACGGGCTATCTTGAAACACTGACTGATCCGAGCTATTACGGACAGATAGTTGTTCAGACTTTTCCGCTTATTGGTAATTACGGAGTTATTCCCGAGGATTTTGAAAGCGAGTGTCCTCACGTCAGAGGCTATATTGTCAGAGATTGGTGTCAAGAACCCAGCAATTTCCGTTGCGAGGGTGATCTTGACACTTTTTTAAAGCAAAATAATATTGTCGGCCTGTACGGAATAGACACAAGACAGCTCACAAAGATTGTAAGAGAGTCGGGTGTTATGAACGGAAAGATCGTTCCCGAGGGTTCAAGCTTCGGGCTGACAGACCTCAGACAGTACGAGATTATTGACGCTGTAAAGAACACCACCTGCGATAAAGAGCAGACCTTCAGGCCCGAGGGCGAGACTAAGAGAAGAGTGGTTCTTTATGACTTCGGTGCAAAGCACAATATCGGCCGTGAGCTTGTAAAGCGTGGGTGCGAGGTAATTGTAGTGCCTGCTTATACAAGCGCTGAAAGAGTGAAGGAGCTTGCTCCCGACGGCATAATGCTCTCAAACGGCCCCGGAGACCCCGCCGAGAATAAGGAGATCATTGCAGAGCTTAAAAAGCTTATCCCGAACAAGATACCAACCTTTGGTATCTGTCTCGGACATCAGCTTCTGGCACTTGCTCACGGAGCAACTACCTCAAAGCTAAAATACGGCCACAGAGGCGCAAATCAGCCCTGTGAAAATACCGAAACGGGCAGAGTATATATAACATCTCAGAATCACGGCTATGCTGTTGATACGGAGTCGCTTCCTGCGAATGCTAAGGCTCTTTATATCAATGCGAATGACGGCACCTGCGAGGGTGTAAGATACACAAACGAGCCTGCTTTCTCGGTGCAGTTCCACCCCGAGGCCTGCGGAGGTCCGCTGGATACAGGCTTTCTGTTTGATGAGTTCGTTTCAATGATAGACAAGGCTAAGGAAAGGGAGTGATAGGATGCCGCTTAATAAGGATATAAAAAGAGTTCTTGTGATAGGTTCGGGTCCTATCGTTATAGGTCAGGCCGCAGAGTTTGACTACGCAGGTACACAGGCCTGCCGTGCTCTCAAACAGCAGGGGCTGGAGGTAATACTTATAAACTCAAACCCTGCAACTATCATGACAGACAGCGCAATGGCTGATAAGATCTATATCGAGCCCCTTACCCTTGAAACTGTCAGAAGAGTTATAAAGAAGGAACGCCCTGACAGCCTGCTCTCGACCCTCGGCGGTCAGACAGGACTGACACTCTCCATGCAGCTTGCAAAGGAGGGCTTCCTTGATGAGTACGGAGTGAAGCTTTTGGGAGCTAATCCCGAAACAATTGACAAGGCCGAGGACAGACAGCTCTTCAAGGACACTATGGAGTCTATCGGTCAGCCATGCATACCCTCGCTTGTTGTAAACACGGTAGAGGAGGCTGTAGAATTTGCAAACCAGCCGGGGATAGGCTATCCGCTGATAATCAGACCTGCATTCACTCTCGGAGGAACAGGCGGCGGAATAGTCAACAACGAAGAGGAGCTTCGTGAGATAACAAGAAACGGTCTTTACCTTTCACCTATCACTCAGGTTCTTGTTGAGAAGAGCATTGCAGGCTGGAAGGAAATAGAGTTTGAGGTAATGCGTGACTCTAAGGGCAACGTTATAACAGTCTGCTCGATGGAGAACTTTGACCCTGTCGGAGTTCACACGGGTGACTCTATAGTTATTGCTCCTGCGGTAACTCTTGCCGACAAGGAATATCAGATGCTGCGATCTGCTGCTCTGAAGATAATAGACACCCTGAAGGTAGAGGGTGGCTGCAACTGTCAGTTTGCACTTAATCCCGATTCGTTTGAGTATGCCGTTATCGAAGTAAACCCGAGAGTTTCACGTTCCTCGGCACTGGCATCTAAAGCGACAGGCTATCCTATCGCAAAGGTAGCAGCCCAGATCGCAATAGGCTACACTCTTGATGAGATCAAGAACGCTGTCACAGGCAAGACCTATGCCTGCTTTGAGCCTGCACTCGACTACGTTGTAGTCAAGCTCCCCAAGTGGCCTTTCGACAAGTTCGTATATGCAAAGCGTGAGCTCGGCACTCAGATGAAGGCAACAGGCGAGGTAATGGCTATCGGCTCGACATTTGAGCAGGCCATAATGAAGGCTGTGCGTGGTGCTGAGATAGGTCATGACTGCCTTATCTCACCTAAGATGGCAGACCTTGACGATGAGACTGTCAGAGAAAGACTTCATGACTGCACCGATGAGCGTATCTTCGTAGTTTACGAAGCACTCAGAAGGGGAGTCACTGTTGATGAGATACACGAGATAACTAAGATAGACGAGTGGTTCCTCTATAAGCTCACAAAGCTTATAGATATGGAGAATACTCTCAAATCTGACAACAGCTTTGAGACCTATCTTGAAGCAAAGAAGCTCGGCTATACCGACAAGGTGATAGAGCGCCTTACAGGCAAGCCTGTTGAAAGACCTGTTCACGCTGTTTTCAAAATGGTAGATACCTGCGCTGCCGAGTTTGCAGCTCAGACACCTTATTTCTACTCTACCTATGATAATGACGATGAAGCTTCAAAGTTCATTGCCGCAAAGGGTCACGACAGAAAGACTGTTATAGTTTTCGGCTCGGGTCCTATCCGTATCGGACAGGGAATAGAGTTCGACTATGCATCGGTACACTGTGTGTGGGCTCTGAAAGAAAAGGGCTATGACGTTGTTATCGTAAACAACAACCCCGAGACCGTATCCACCGATTTCGACACTGCCGACAGACTGTATTTTGAACCTCTCACCGATGAGGACGTAATGAACATCATCAGGGTTGAAAGACCTGTAGGCGTTGTGGTTGCCTTCGGAGGACAGACCGCTATCAAGCTTACAAAGCACCTTGCCAAAAACGGCGTTAAGATAATGGGCACACCGCCCGACGCAATTGACTGTGCCGAGGACAGAGAGCGCTTTGATGAGCTCCTTGAAAAGTATCAGATCAAGCGTCCTGAGGGCTTTACCGTAATGACCTGCGAGGAGGCTCTGGAGATCGCAAACAGGATACACTATCCTGTTCTGATGCGTCCCTCATACGTCCTCGGAGGACAGAATATGATAATCGCCTTCAATGATGACGACATCAGGGAATATATGGCGATAATCCTCGATCACGGTATTGAGAATCCTGTGCTGATAGACAAGTACCTTATGGGAACAGAGCTTGAGGTCGATGCTATCTGCGACGGCGAAGAGATACTTATCCCGGGCATTATGGAGCATATCGAGAGAACGGGCATACATTCGGGAGACTCTATCGCAGTTTATCCTGCATGGAACGTGTCCGACAAGCTTATGGAGCGCATAGTTGACTGTTCGAGAAAGCTTGCTGTTGCTCTCGAAACAAAGGGTCTTGTAAATATCCAGTACATCGCATACAACGATGAGATCTATATTATCGAGGTAAACCCGAGGTCATCAAGAACTATCCCCTATATCTCAAAGGTAACGGGCGTTCCTATGGTTGACCTTGCAACAAGGGCTATGCTCGGAGAAAAGCTTGCCGATATGGGCTACGGAACAGGCCTTTACAGAAATTCGCCTTATGTGGCAGTTAAAGTGCCTGTGTTCTCGTTTGAAAAGCTCATTGGTGTAGACAATCAGCTCGGTCCCGAGATGAAGTCAACAGGTGAGGTGCTTGCAGTATCGAACTCTCTGGAGGAGTCACTTTATAAGGGCCTTATCGCAGCAGGCTACAGGCTTGACCAAAAGGGCGGAGTGTTCATAACTGTCAGAGATGCCGACAAGGCAGAGATACCGCAGACAGCAAAAATGTTCCAGGATCTGGGCTTCAAGCTTTATGCCACTAAGGGCACAGCCGAGGCGCTCAGACAGCACGATATTGAAGCTGAGGTCGTATCAAAAATTCACGAAGATCCCGAAAACAATACTATCACTCTTATCGAAAGCGGAAAGATATCTTATGTTATCTCTACCTCTTCAAAGGGCAGAATACCTTCCCGTGACTCGGTAAAAATCAGAAGAAAGACCGTAGAGTGGAATATCCCGTGTCTTACCTCGATAGATACTGCAAATGCGATAGCCTCGTCTATCAGAAGCAAGTATACCGAGTCGAACACCGAGCTTGTTGATATAAACAACCTTAGAAGTGAAAAGCATACCTATCACTTCACAAAAATGCACGGGTGCGGAAATGACTACATCTACTTCAACTGCTTTGACAAGGAGATCGACAACCCCGAGGGTATGGCTCTTGCCCTTTCGGACAGGCACTTCGGTAGTGGCGGAGACGGTATAGTGCTTATATGCCGTTCCGACAAAGCGGCAGGAAAAATGCGTATCTTCAACCTTGACGGCTCCGAGGCTATGATGTGCGGAAACGGCATAAGATGTGTTGCGAAGTTTATGAGAGATAACGGTCTTGTAGACAGCGACGAATTTGAGATAGAGACTCTCAGCGGCAATATGAAGATACAGCTTACCCGTCATTACGGCGAGGTAAACGGCGCAACCGTAGATATGGGTCCTGCAATACTTGAGCCTGCAAATATCCCTGTAAAGCTTGAGCCCGATAAAAACGGCAGGGTAGTTGACCGCACCGTAAAGATCGACGGCAGAGACTATAACATCACCTGCGTATCTATGGGAAATCCTCATGCAGTTACGTTTGTGAACAATGTTGATAATATTGACCTTGAAAAGGTAGGCCCGAAGTTTGAGTTTGACCCGATCTTCCCCGAGAGGGTAAACACGGAGTTTATCAAGGTGATAGACGATCACACTCTGAAAATGAGAGTGTGGGAGCGAGGCTCGGGCGAGACCTGGGCTTGCGGAACAGGTGCCTGTGCGGCAGCAGTTGCAGCAGTGCTCAACGGCTACTGCGAGAAGGATACCGAGATAACAGTTCTTCTGCGCGGCGGAACGCTGAAAATCAAAGTTACCGATGAGGCCGTTTATATGAGTGGAAACGCAGTAACGGTATTCTCGGGAGAGATAACGATATAAACTTAAAGGCTGTCCAAAAAAACGGACAGCCTTGTTTTATGCATATAAAAGAGCCTTCGCAGCTGCGAAGGCTCTTAGTTTCATATATTAGTCGATCTTGACTGTCCAGCCGAACTCATCGGGAATCTTGCCCCACTGAATGCCTGTCATTGTATCGTACAGCATCTGGGAGATAGGTCCGATCTCGTTGTTGTTGATGGTCATGATCTTGTCGCCCCACTTGAGGTGTCCTACAGGAGAGATAACTGCGGCAGTACCTGTACCGAATACCTCATCGAGCTTGCCCTCGTCATAAGCCTTTGCAACCTCTTCAATGGTAATTCTTCTCTCGGTAGCCTTGATGCCCTTGCTCTTGCAAACTTCAAGTGCGCTCTTTCTTGTAATGCCGGGGAGTACAGAGCCTGTAAGCTCAGGAGTGATAACCTCGCCGTCAATTACGAAGAAGATGTTCATAGAGCCGACCTCTTCGATGTACTTCTGCTCAACACCGTCAAGCCAGAGTACCTGCTCATAATCCTGCTCATGAGCCTCGTCCTGACCCTTCAGGGAGATAGCATAGTTAGCAGCAGTCTTAGCAAAGCCTGTACCGCCTCTTACTGCACGCACATACTTCTGCTCAACATAGATCTTTACAGGGTTGAGGCCTGTAGAATAGTAAGCGCCCGAGGGTGAGAGAATGATAAGGAACAGATAATGATCGGCAGGTCTTACGCCTACATAAGGATCTGTCGCAAAAATGAAAGGCCTGATGTAAAGGGAAGCACCGTCAGTGTGAGGTACCCAGTCCTTTTCGATCTCAACAAGCTTCTTTGTAGCCTCGATCATGAATTCCTCGTCGATCTTTGGAATAACCATTCTGTCAGCGGAGTTGTTCATTCTCTTGTAGTTCTCGTCAGGTCTGAAAAGCTGTACTGTGCCGTCGGCAGTTCTGTAAGCTTTAAGACCCTCGAATATCTCCTGACCGTAGTGCAGGCACATAGCCGCAGGAGAGAGAGAAATGTTGTCAAAGGGAACTATCCTTGCATCATGCCAGCCCTCGCCCGTGTCATAGTTCATTGCAAACATATGGTCGGTGAAGATGTGACCGAAGCCGAGCTTAGTCTCGTCAGTCGGTTTTGCCTTTGGAGTTTTTGTGAGTTCAATTTTGATATCGCTCATAATAATCCTTCTTTCATTAAAATTACTGATACTATTATAATACACTCTTCAATTTTTTTCAAGAGGTTTTGCAAAAAAACTTAACCGTGACTGCAAATTTTTCTTAAAAACCCTGTTTTTGACCCTATTTTTGAAGGAAACGGGTAGTCGGAACTTCAAAAAACTGTCTGAGACTGTGCTTTGTGGATTTTAGACATTTCAGGCTTTATAATATTGTCTGATATTGGTCTTGAAAAAAGGAGAAAAATGTTGTATAATGATATCTGTATAACTGTGTTTAGAATATAAGGAGAGAGGTTTTCTATGGCACAACAAAACGATGGTCTTAATAATGTCCGCCCCTCGGCAGAGGCTTCTAAAGAGGAAATGGCGAAAATGATAGCCCGAAATATGTCTATGAGCGATACGGGCAGCTTTGACACCGGTATTCCTCAGACAGTAGGCAGACAGACAGGTAATGCAGGAACAAAAACTGCGGTAAGACCTGCACCCGCAAAGAAAAAGCAGGCTGCTGCTTCAACGAGCAGTACTGCTAAGAAAAAAACTTCATCAAAGTCAAAAAAGAAGGCAAGAAAGAAGAGCAAAGCCCCGATACTTATTCTTGCAACCTTTATAGTGCTTCTTATCTGCGGCGGAACTATATTCTATCTGTCAGGAATGAATTCCTATAAGGATACCTTCCTTGACAATACATATATAAATGGTGTAGACGTCAGCGGAAAAACTAAGGCTGAGGCGCTTGCACTTCTGAAGGCTCAGTCGATAATACCCGAGAAGATATCCTTTACAAGACCCAACGGACAGGCCTTCTATATAGAGATGTCTGAGATTGGCTATAAGGATATTACCAAGCAGAAGATATCGGAGTTTTATTCAAGGCAGGATCATTATAAATGGTTCTCTGCAAAATTTAATACTACGAACTTTAAGTTTGAGACAGCCTTTTCCTATGACAAGGTAAAGCTTGAAAAGGAGCTCAAAAGAAAGGTGCTTGAAGCTCAGACTGCCGCAAAGCCCAAGAACGCCTACATAACCGAGGACGGAAACGGCGGTTATACTATAGTAAAAGAGGAGATAGGCGAGATCGTCGATGAAAGCAGGCTTGGCACACTCTACGAGTATGCCGAGAAGGAAATCGACAAGATGAAGTTTAATATAGACCTCGCTATGGCTGATATTTATGAGCATCCCGAGGTCACCTCGGCAATGCTTCAGGACGCCCTTACAAAGCTTAATAATCTCCATAATATTGAGATAACCTTTGATTTTACTTACGATGTTGAAGTTCTCACAGGTGATGATGTAAAGGACTGGATAATCTTCAAGGGCGAGGATCTTGCTGAGGGCTACAATGTTGATGCGGACAAGGCTATGCTCTATGTTGAGAGACTTGCTGAAAAGTACGATACCTACGGCAAGCCAAGAAAGTTCAATTCTACAAATCACGGAGAGATAACAGTAGATGCAGGCTCGGGCTGTTACGGCTGGTGGATAGATCAGGAAAAGACCTGCAAGCTTATCTGTGACCTGATAAAAGAGGGCGAGTCAACAACTACTGAACCTGTATACTATGTAAATCCCGATTCTCAGTATGAGTACACCTGCAACAAAGACTGGCGTACTGCTGACACGGATTACAGCGATACCTACATTGAGGTTGATCTGTCTGCACAGCACCTCTGGTACTATAAAGACGGTAAGGTAGAAATGGAGAGCGATATAGTATCGGGCTATCCGAATGAGTCAAGGAACACCCCCGAGGGTGTGTACAAGCTCTGGATAAAGGAGCGCTCAAAAACTCTGACAGGCTCGGCTGACGGAAGATCCTATGCATCGTATGTTGATTACTGGAACAACATCTCAACTATCGGTGTGGGTCTGCACGATGCATCGTGGCAGAACGGTGTTTTCGGCGGAGAGAAATACAAGTCATCAAGCTGGGGCTCGCACGGCTGTATCAATATGCCGTTTGACAAGGCAAAATATGTTTATGAGAATATAGATTACGGCACACCCGTATTTATGTACTGGATGGATTAAATCCGTATATTTAAGGAGGTATAAGCATGACACTTCAGGAAATAGTAAATGATTCTGAAAGCATTGTATTCTTCGGAGGAGCAGGTGTATCGACCGAAAGCGGTATTCCCGATTTCCGTTCTGTGGACGGGCTCTATCATCAGAAGTTCAAATATCCTCCCGAGGAAATGCTCAGTCACAGCTTTTTTGTCAGACACACAGATGAGTTTTATGACTTCTACCGTGCAAAAATGCTCTGCCTTGACGCAAAGCCGAATGCGGCTCACTATAAGCTTGCAGAGCTCGAAGAGAAGGGTAAGCTCAGAAGCGTTGTGACCCAGAATATAGACGGGCTTCACACTGCGGCAGGAAGCAAGACGGTAAGAGAGCTTCACGGAAGCGTTCTCAGAAACTACTGTACAAAGTGCGGGAAGTTCTATCCTGTTGAGACTATCGCTGAGTCACAGGGAATACCCAAGTGCGATTGCGGCGGTATCATCAAGCCCGATGTGGTCCTTTACGAGGAGGGCCTCGACGATGCGACCGTTACAGCAGCGGTTGATGATATTTCCAAATGTGATACGCTTATAATAGCAGGCACCTCACTGACGGTTTATCCTGCGGCAGGAATGGTAAGATATTTCAGAGGAAAGCATCTTGTCCTCATAAACCGTGATCCTACTCCGATGGACAGCAGCTGCGACCTTGTTATCCATGATAAGGTAGGAGAGACACTTTCAAAAATAAATGTATAAGCACAAAAAAAGCACACCATACGGTGTGCTTTTCAGCGTCCCCGGCGAGATTCGAACTCACGGCCTTTCGCTTAGGAGGCGAACGCTCTATCCTGCTGAGCTA
>DGRP01000001.1 GCA_002391065.1 Ruminococcus sp. UBA4385
CGGCTGTCGAGCCCTTTTCCTCTCTTGCAAGGATACCTGCTTTGTAGGCTTCCTTGTCAGCGATTTTTCCGCCCTTGACTTGAAGCTCGATCAGCAAATCAATTGCTTCGGGCTTGCTTTTGGGTGCTGCATTCAGTGCAATACTTTCCTTACTGAGCAGATCAACTATTCGCATAAGATAACCTCCTTCTATTTAAATGTCAGAGCGTTCTCAGCAGCTCTGCTATTTTCTCTTTTGTTGCCAGACCGTCAGAAAATGCCGTTGCACCGCCTGCGGCTGTACCAAGCTTCAGTGCGTACTCATAATCTCCGTCGATAGAGCCTGCCACAAAGCCTGCTACCATTGAGTCGCCTGCCCCGACAGAGTTTCTGACCTCACCCTTGCACACACCCTTTATGTGGGTCTGTCCGTTCTCATCAACAAGGAGAGCTCCGTCGCCTGCCATTGAAATAAGTACATTCACAGCACCCATTTCCTGAAGCCTTCTTGCGTACTCCTCGATCTCTTCTATAGTTTTGAGCTCCACTCCGAACATCTCTCCGAGCTCGTGATTATTTGGCTTTATAAGAAACGGCTTATACTTGAGCACATTCAGCAGAAGCTCCTTTGTCGCATCAACCACCGTCCTTATATTTCTGCCCGAAAGCCTTTGCATTATTCTCTCATAAATATCCGAGGGCAGGCTGCTTGGTATACTGCCTGCAAGGATAAGCGTATCCCCGTCTGTCAGCTTATCAAGCTTTTCAAAAAGAGCGTCAAGAGAAGCATCATCTATATCAGGTCCCTGACCGTTCAGCTCTGTCTCCTCTGCCGACTTGATCTTCACATTTATACGTGAGTTCCCTTTCGGAAGCCTTACAAAGTCAGCATCAATGCCCATGTCCGCAAGACCCTTCTCAATAGCCTCTCCTGTGAAGCCTGCCGTAAAGCCCAGTGCCTTTGACCTTACTCCGAGCTCATTCAGCACTATCGAAACATTTATGCCCTTTCCGCCGAAGTACATCTCCTCTGCCGACGAACGGTTTACCGCCCCGAGCTTCATCTCTCCCGTATGAACAACATAGTCGATAGCAGGATTGAATGTGACCGTATAGACCATTACATTACCTCCTTTACGCTTGTCGCATTAAGATATTTTTTATCCTCAAGCTTGTCAGTGATAAGCCTCACTCTGTTAAGCTTTGCAAAGGTCACTGACGTTATCTGATCGAATTTGGAATGATCCGCAAGAACGTAAGCTGTCTTGCTGTTCTGTATAACTGCAGATTTCACGCTTGCCTCATTGCAGTCGGGAGTACTTGCCCCTCCCGAGACCGATATTCCGTTTGCTCCGAGAAAGCTCTTAGTGAAATTATAGCTTTGCAGACTGCTCACACACTCTGCTCCGACTATCGCCTCAGTCGCAAGCTTTATCTCACCCGCAGGAATAAACACCTTAAAGCCCCTCTGCGCCAGCTTCTTTGCATGAACAAAAGCATTAGTCACAAAGGTAACATTCTTATCGGGAATAAAGTCTATCATTTTCTCTGTTGTAGTTCCCGCATCAATAAAAACGAAATCCCCTTCATCTATCAGCGATGCCGCAAATCTTGCGATAGCAGCTTTCTCCTCAGTGAACAGCTTTGACTTCTCCTCAACGTCCTGCTCCTTCAGGCTGAACCTGTCACTCACCGAGATAGCCCCTCCGTGAACCTTTACAAGCAGCCCCCTCTGTGCAAGCGAGGTCAGGTCTCTCCTGACCGTCGATTCAGACGCTCCAAGAGCCTCGCAAAGCTCACCGAGCGTTACACTCTTATTAGTATTAACTGTACTTAGTATGATAGAATGTCTTTCTTCTGTCAGCATTTTAAAGCCTCCGAATGAATTGTTGTGACCGCTTTTGATTTATCCTGATATAATATTATCATATCTTTTCAAAATTTGCAAGCATTTTCAGTCATTTTCAATCAAAATCACCCAATTTTGTAGACCTGCACATATTGCTCTTCCCTTCTTTGGTGTTTTTAACAAATAAATAACCCCTTTTATCAGCTCGCTGGCACAACTATTGCCGCACCTGTCTGATAAAAGGGGATCATTTCAATTATGAGGGGTCAGTGTACTCCTTTTCTGCCGAAGGGTATACCCTGTAAAGCGGTCCGCTGTCCCACTGTTTCTTGGAGTCGCCTGCCCAGATCTCTATCATGCCGGGGTCATCTTTCCTGTAGCATATAAGCCAGTAATCCGTTTTGCCGTTCGGATGAGTGGTATGCTTCATAGTTCTCTTCTTTTCCAGAGCAGTGTAACCAACGCTTGCATTAAGGTGATTTACAAAGGTCTCTGACTCATTGTTTCCTTTCTGCCAGTTCTCTCTGTCATAGTTTGCACCCTTTGCTCCCGTGCATTTACAAACAACTACCAGATCGTAAGGCGCTTCAGCTCCGCTTCTCGTTACAGGCTGTACGTTAAACACCGTAGTGTTATATTTATAAAACGATTCGTAAGCCTCTTCGTCCTCGGACAGGAGCGTCTTTACAGAATTGTATATCTCCTGCCGTTTGCCATATCGGTCTTTGCTGCTGCCTTTTTAATATAGTTGAACATTGTCGGTACAAGTATCGCTGCAATAACACCAATAATCGCCAGTACCACTATAAGCTCAACCAATGTGAAGCCTTTTCTGTTCTTTCCTTTTATAATACTCCACTCTTTCTTAAAGCACTTCCCCAAGCCGCTTCATTCATAATTCTATAAAGCCCATTTAGCTAAATGAAATAAACTAATTCCTTGTTAATATAATACTCCTTTATCTTCCGTTTGTCAAGTTTATTCAAAATTAGTAAAAGTTATAACATAAATTCTACCTTTTGCACAATTTTCACTTCGTTTTTTGTTAAATAAAACAAACATATTCTTAAACGTTTTCGTTCCTTCTGAGATTGACTAAGCCTCTCAAACGTTGTATAATAGTTAAAACGGAGGTATCACTATGGAGCACGGTAACATTTACGAGCTCTCTCTTACGGAGGAGTTCAGAAAATCTATCTGGGACAGGTTTCAGAAGGCTGTCCGTGACTATGAGCTTATAAGCCCGAATGACAGAATAGCTGTCTGCATTTCGGGAGGAAAGGACTCTATGCTTCTTGCTATGTGCATGAAGCGCTATCAGCGTTACTCAAAGATACCCTTTGAGTGCCTGTACCTTGCTATGGACCCCGGCTACAGCACCGAGAACAAGGCCCGGATCAAGCTCAACGCCGACACACTTGAGATACCTTTGCAGTCATACGAAACTAAGATATTTTTATCTGCCAAGAATGAAAGCTCAAATCCCTGCTTTCTTTGTGCAAGGCTCAGGAGGGGCTCTCTTTACAAGCACGCCGAGGAACTTGGCTGCAATAAAATAGCCCTCGGGCATCACTTTGATGACGTTATAGAAACTATCCTTATGGGTATGCTTTACGGCTCACAGATGCAGACTATGATGCCGAAGCTCCACAGTGAAAACTATAAGGGAATGGAGTTGATAAGACCCCTCTACCTGGTGCGTGAGCAAAGCATTATAAGCTGGGCTGAGAAGAACCGTTTAAGCTTTATAAACTGTGCCTGCTCTGTTAGCGAGCGCCGTGATGAGGGTTCTAAAAGGGCTGAGATCAAGGCACTGCTGAAAACTCTGAGGAAAACTAATCCCGCTGTTGATATGAACATCTTCCGCAGTGCCGAAAATGTAAACCTGAGAACCCTTATCTCCTACCATGACGGCGATGATTACCGCCATTTTCTTGATAGCTATTCCGACGGCGTGGGGCTCAAAGGCAGAAGGAATGATTAAAACAATTAAATATATACAAAACTATTGCAAAATGTCAGATATTATGGTATAAATTCAGTCAAATGGAACTAAGTGGAACGAAGTGAACTCAAATGGACTTAAATGCCCGTAAAATCAACACTTTTTATGGTAGAAAGTCTAAAACTTCCGAAATAACGTAATCTCGAAGTAATCACAAATTCATCAAAACTTGGTAGAAAGACGGTAGAAATGCCACTCTGCCAAAGTTGGTAGAAAATCTAAAAAGTTGGTAGAAAGCCTGTTGACAACCCCAAAAATGGACTTAGCGGATAGTGTTTCATACAA
>DGRP01000143.1 GCA_002391065.1 Ruminococcus sp. UBA4385
GGTCGTGCGGTGTTGCCTTAATTAAGTTCTTCCTTGATTTTCCTTACAGTCTGTGCTATAATAAAGTGTATTTTTTTTCAGCGGAGATGATAGCAGGTGTCAGACAGAAACAGCTTTTCGGCAGAATGTGAGAGAAGCCTTCAAAGGCGCTTTCGCAAGGATATATGGAACAGATTTACAAAGGGCATAAAGGAATACAGGCTCTTTTCCGAGGGCGACAGGATAGCCGTGTGCATTTCGGGAGGAAAAGATTCAATGCTTCTGGCAAAGCTTATGCAGATGCTTCAGAGACATTCTGATTTTCCGTTTGAGCTGCGCTATATAGTCATGGACCCGGGCTATGCGCCTGCAAACCGCGCTATGATCGAGGAAAATGCCCGAAAGCTTGATATACCGATAGAAATATTCGACTCACAGATTTTTGACAGCGTGTATAATATAGAAAAGAATCCCTGCTATCTCTGTGCCAGAATGAGAAGGGGATACCTCTACGCAAAGGCAAAGGAGCTCGGCTGCAATAAGATAGCACTTGGACACCACTATGACGATGTGATAGAAACTATCCTTATGTCTATGCTTTACGGCGGTCAGATACAGAACATGATGCCAAGGCTTACAAGCACGAACTTTGAGGGCATGGAGCTTATAAGACCTCTTTATCTTGTGCGTGAGGAGAGCATAATCAGGTGGCGTGATGCAAACGGACTTACGTTTCTGCGCTGTGCCTGTCGGTTTACCGAGCAGAGCGAGGAGCAGGAGAGCCTGTCAAAGCGCAAAGAGACAAAGGCACTGATAAGAGAGCTCAGAAAGACCAACCCGAGGGTGGAGAAGAATATTTTCAGCTCAGTCTCGAATGTAAGTCTTTCACAGCTGATAGAGTATAAGGACGAAGCAGGAGAGCGCCACAGCTTTCTGGAGAGGTTTTCAGACGGCGATCCTTGATGATAGTCAAGCTTCGATCTGCGCCTTTTCACGGACGTTTTTCCGTCTGTTGGAGACTGCATGAGTCAGGGTGGCTATGCCTTTAGTAAATCACTACGTTTTTTTGGATAAAACAGGGGCAAATTCGTGAAAATATGCGATTGACAATAGTTTATCATTATGCTATGATTATAAATGTCTTACTATAGGCAACACCGCACAACCATTGTATGCCAGATACGCAGTCAGATTTTTCGTCAGATTGCCTAAATTTACCGCAGGAATACTGTCGTATTTCAAGGTAAATTTGGGCGATATGACGGTAAATATGCAAGTAGATGGCATACAAAGGCATATGCCGGTGGTTGTGCGGTGTTGCCTATATCATTTGTCGGAAAGGAGACGGATATATGCTTGAATTAAAGGGTATCGTCAAGGATTACCTTGCAGGTGAAAATACCGTTCATGCACTTAAAGGCGTGGATATTAAATTCAGACAGTCAGAGCTTGTGTGTATCCTCGGACCTTCGGGCTGCGGAAAAACCACAATGCTCAATATCATAGGCGGTCTCGACCATTATACTGAGGGCGATCTTCTCATTAACGGCCGTTCGACCAAGAACTTCAAGGAGAGGGACTGGGACGCTTACAGAAACTATTCGGTAGGCTTTGTGTTCCAGAGCTACAACCTTATACCTCACCAGACTGTTCTCCAGAACGTTGAGCTTGCACTTACGCTGTCGGGTGTTTCAAAGCACGAAAGACGTGAAAGAGCAAAGAAGGCACTTGAAGATGTAGGCCTTGGAAACCAGCTCAACAAGCGCCCGGGTGAGATGTCAGGCGGTCAGATGCAGAGAGTTGCGATCGCCAGAGCTATAGTCAACAATCCTGATATTATCCTTGCCGATGAGCCTACGGGAGCACTTGATACTCAGACGGGCGTTCAGGTAATGGAGATACTCAAGGAGATAGCTAAAGAGCGCCTTGTAGTTATGGTAACGCATAACCCCGATCTTGCAGAGAATTATTCGACAAGAATAATCAATATGCTCGACGGAAAAATCACAGGCGACTCAATGCCGCTTACAGAGGAAGAGGAAAAGGCAGAGGCTGAGCGTGACAAAGCCATTCAGGAAGAGCGTGTGAAAAAGAAGAAGGAAAAGAAGCCTTCAATGTCGCTGATGACACAGTTCTCGCTGTCGCTGAAAAACCTCTTTACCAAGAAGGGAAGAACAGCCCTTACCTCCTTTGCGGGAAGTATCGGTATCATAGGTATAGCACTTATATATTCAATATCTCAGGGCTTTTCGACATATATCGACACGGTTCAGGAGGAGACCCTTTCAAGCTATCCGCTGACCATACAGAAGACCGAGACTAACCTCGGAGACATTATGGAAGTGTTCATGGAGGCAGGAGAGGGAAAGGTTGACCACGATAAAGACGCGATCTACCCAAGGGCTGCTATCTATGACATTATTAATGTTGTCAGCAAAGACGAGCAGAAGGAAAATGACCTCAGAGCCTTCAAGAAATATATTGAGGAGCAGAGAAAAGATAAAGAAACCAAGCTCGGCAAGGCTCTGAACGGTGTTCAGTATAAGTATAACTTTGACCTGCTTATCTACACAAAGAACGTAGACGGTCAGATAATTCAGTCAGATACCCAGCAGCTTATGAGGGGCATTCTTGCTGATTATATGCACATTGATATGTCCGTAATGGAGAACGCAAGCTCTTCCTTCGGCGGAAGCGGAATGATGATGGGCGGAATGTCCTCGGGAATGTGGCAGGAAATGCTCACAGGTGAGGACGGCTCACTTATCAGCCCCCTGATTGAGAAGCAGTATGACCTTATTTACGGCTCATGGCCGAATGACTATAACGAGATCGTTCTTGTAGTTGACCAGAACAACGAGCTCGATGACCTTACACTTTATGCACTGGGTCTCCAGTCAAAGGAAGAGGTAGACAAGGTCATGGACGCTGCCATGAAGGGCGAGAAGATCAAGGACAAGAAAGATGTAAGCTGGTCTTACGAGGATATCTGCAATATGGAGTTCAGAGCAGTGCTCAACTCCGACTGCTATAACTACGATGCAGCTTCGGGTCTTTACAGCGACATCAGAAATACCGACAACGGAACAACCTTCCTGTATGACAATGCTATACCGCTTAAAGTAACAGGTATCATCAGACCCGATGAAGATGCTACCGCAGCTATGATAACAGGTACTATCGGCTACACCAAGAAGCTTACCGATTATGTTATTGATAAGCAGAAGGGCTCCGATGTTATTCAGGCACAGCTTGATTCTCCTGAAATGGACGTTATAACAGGCCTGCCGTTCAAGCCCGAGAATACCTCGTTCACCGACGCCGACAAGGCAGCAGCCTTTAAGGCATACCTTGCCTCGGTAGGCGATGCCCAGAAGCCTGAGCTCTATAAGAAAATGATGGCTGTACCGCCTCAGGAGGTAATAGATCAGGCACTTGCTGAGGGCATGAAGGGCCTCAAGCGTGAGGACATTGAAGCTCAGATGATACAGACACTTACAACTCAGATGAATGTTGATGAGGAGCAGGTAAAGGGCTATATCGCAAATATGAGCGATGATGAGCTGAATGAGATGTACTCAAATATGATAGTTGAGGGCATAAAGGCTCAGTACAGCCAGAAAATTGATGAGGAGCTTTCAAAGCTTACAGATGAGCAGGCAGCTGCGGCTTTTGACCAGACAATAAAGCTGCTTACAGATTCACAGCTTGCAGCTTACTATGATTCAATTATGGAGTTCTCAACCTCAAATTATGAGCTCAACCTCAAAAACCTCGGCTATGTTGATACCGATGAGCCTTCGAGCATAAACCTTTATGCAAAGAGCTTTGCCGATAAGGACTCTATCACCGAGGCAATTGATGACTACAATAAGGGCAAGGAAGAGCTCGACCAGATAAAGTACACCGACTATATCGGTCTGATGATGAGCTCTATCACAACGATTATCAATGCTATCACCTATGTACTGATTGCATTTGTAAGTATCTCTCTTGTAGTATCCTCGATCATGATAGGCGTAATCACACTTATCTCTGTTCAGGAGAGAACAAAGGAGATCGGTATTCTCAGAGCAGTCGGAGCATCAAAGAGAAATGTCAGCAATATGTTCAATGCAGAGACGGCGCTTATCGGCTTCTCCTCGGGACTGTTGGGCGTTGTCGTGACGTACCTGCTGTGCATACCTATAAATATAATAGTTTATAAGCTGACCGAGCTCGGCGGACTCAAAGCATATCTGCCGATACCGACAGCACTCATACTCATAACTATAAGCATTCTTCTCTCGCTCATTTCGGGGCTTATCCCGTCAAGAAGCGCAGCAAAGAAGGACCCTGTAGTGGCACTGAGGACAGAATAATACCATATATTGTATCACCGCAGGGAATCAGCTCTGCGGTGATTTGTTTATAATGCTGATAAAATTGTTGTGAAATTTGTGCATTTCCATAAAAATACTTGTACCTTATTGACTAGGTATCAAAAAAGTAATATAATTAATTTGATAAATTATCTGAGGAGGTAGAACCTGATGAGATTAAGAAAAATATTTGCAGGTCTGATAGCTTCGGCGATGGCGTTTACAACTATGGCAAGTATGGCTGCGTTTGAGGTTAGTGCGGAAACTAAACTGGTAGAAAACAGCAGTATCGAATTTAATGTTACAGTTGCTAAGTCACAGTGGGGTGATTGGCTGGAATCATCATATAACGAGTCACTGATGGATGTTTTTTCCAGCTCCAAGAAATTGGAAGAGGCAGATCAGATAACCATTACTGCGACAGTATCTAATGTTAATGGTGCTTCTGCCAATGATTTTTTCATTGTACCGTATGCTCAGGTCGGCTCAAACTGGGATTGGAAAGCAATAGACAATACTTATTTCAGTAACGGCAGTGTATCGGTTACCTATGATATTGAAGATCTGGGTATCACAAAAGCCGATGAATTGAAGACTTGCGGAGTGCAGTTTGCTGTTGGCAACGTGAAAGAAGGTCAGAGTATAACAGCGGATATAGTTTATAGTGTTTCAATGACCGGTGAATTTACAACCGATTATTCTTATGTTGAGTCGGGCCATGCACACATTTATGATGAAGAGGCATCGTGGTGGTGTCAGTATCAGCCGAATTTATCCGTTTCGGATCTGATAGGTGATATTGACCCTGAAAAAGTTGAATCTATTACTTTCGAAGGAGATAATCAGTTCGTTATTGGCTATAATGCGGTCGATTATGCCTATTTTAACGAGAGTGAAGAGTATAGTCATTGGAAAAGCAGTCAGCCTTCAACAACAATAACTATTGATGATATTGATTTAAGTGATGAAGGCTTTGCAATAGCTTTTGTCGGTAACGGAGCTAAAACAACCTATGATATAACCTGGACAATAAATACTTCTGACGGTATACTCAAAGAGGGCGAATACAATCAGTTTGCATTCAGTAAGGAAGTAGTACGTTATCAGAGATATGTAAAGGTAGTTAAAAAATCTGAACTTGAAGGTATGCACAAGGCAACATTCACTTTTACATATAATGGTAATGTGTATTCTGTAGATAAGAAAGAGTACTATACTTCCTGCAAGGCAAAGAATGTTCGCTATACAGCAGAAGACGGCTGTGTTCTGCTTGTTCTAACCGTAAAGGGTGTTCCGTCTGATACAGTACTTGACGTAACCTGTGAACTATCATAAAAGGAGGCACTAATCAATGAAACATTCATTTATCGATGCTGAAATAGAGATCATAAAATTCACAACAACTGATGTTATTGAAGACAGCGGTATGACTAACGGTGGAAGTGCAGGTAATCCTACAACCAACCCTGATATTACTCTTCCATAAATAACTGAACGGCAGGCTTTGTGCCTGCCGCTTTTTCAGAGGTGAAAACTATGAAAAAAATATTAGCACTTACTGCAGCCCTTATGCTGACAATGTCTTTCTGTGCCTGCAGTGATGACGATAACAGCTCCTCAAAGGCGGATAAGGCTTTCTCAAATTCATCAAAGTCTGTATCTGAAAATATGAAAGAGGGCTCCCTTGCGGAAATAACCGATGATAAGGGTGTCGATATTGTCCTTGGAGAGGAGACATCGGGCACTGAAAAAAAGGCTTCCGAAAAATCAGCTAAGGACAGCTCGTCAGAGAAATCCGAGTCTGCCGGCAGCTCTAAAAAAACAACCTCGGATAAGAGCAGCAGGTCGGGCTCTTCAACTACCGTAAAGACAACAGATAAAGCATCTGACAAAAACGGAAACGGTACAAGCTCCGCTAAGAGCACGACCAAAAAGGAAAGCTCGGGAAGCAAAGGTGAGCTTGTGATAGAAGACGAGCCCGGAAACGGCGGCTCAGGTGAGGGCTTCACTCCGGGAAATAAGACAACGAAGCAGACCTCTGCACAGACACCTGACCCCGAAACTCCGACAAAGGCCACTACAGAGGAAATACCCATTCCCGATGACGGCCTGGATTGGGGCCCGCTGATACCCGTATAAAAATGAACTCCGCACTGCTTCGGTGCGGAGTTTTTGTATGTTGCAACAGTTCTTTTAATGGGGGTCGGGGAGATAGCCCCGTAGGGGCAAAGTCTGCACTGTTCTGAGCTTTTCTTATTTTACCTTAGTTTCAAAGCCGTTCACTTCAATTTCGGGGTCTTCAAGGTCAATTATGATACAGCGTCTGCCGTCGATGACCTGAGTTTTCACCTTGTCAACTGCGTCACGCTTAATGTTTACGGTTATCGAGGGCATAGTCACAATCGTTTTTGTATCAATCAGATTCTGTGCCGTCAGGCTCTTGTCTCCGACCTTGCTTTCAAAAACCTTGGGAAGAGCCTCAAGCTTCTCGGCACTTACTCCCGAATCCCAGAGTATCTGCGAAAGTGTCTTATTATCGACCTTTGGTATCTCGGTTTCATGAGCATTCTGATCGACAATTTCCTTTATCTTGGTGTTCACCGAGGTTATAAGCTCATAGTCAAGCTCTTCGCCGACAACATTTTCAAGGATAGTCCTGAAAGTGTTTCTCTCATTCTCGTATGACATCTTGAACTCACACCCAAGAAGCTCCTCAACTATAGATACATTAGGCTTCTTTGCATTTTTGGAGTAGTATAGCACACCGTTCACATCGGGAGCTCTGTCATTGAACAGCGGAAAGAGAAAACCGTCTGAGGGCATCTCAACTATCCTGTCCGAACGTGAATTCTTTGCAATAGAGTTCTGCTCAATGTCATATACAAGACCGTCTATCCTGAGCGTAACAGGGCATACCGCCGTAATAATAAAGCGGTAGTTCGTGTCGGCATCGTCGGTGAGCTCGTCCATTTTGTTCTTTTTGAGCACAGAGTATGTACAGTGTGCCACAAACACAGCATAGGTAGAAACGTACTCCATTTTCTCGGCGATAGTGTCGATAAGCTTGCGGTTGAGCTCCTCGTTTTCAAGCTTGCTTCCAAGAATCTCATAGTAAAAGCCCTGCATACCGCCCTCAAGCTTAGCGTCTTTCGGAAATTCGTATTCCGTCAGGTTTTTTCCTATAGTTCCGCTAAGCACCTTTTTAAGGGTCGCAGTAATAAGCTCGCACTCATCAGGCTCGATTGAGATAAAGGGCTTGCTCTCGGTCATCTTGACATTCTTTTCGGCATCTACAAAGGCAGTAAGCACCCTGTCTATCGTAAAAAGACCGCTGTCTCCGCCGAACTGCTTTTTTATTTCATTGATCTCTTTTTTGTTCATAGTTATTCTCCTTTTTTATTATACGAAAAATATTATACCACGTTGAGAAAAAAATTGCAAGTATGATTTAGGCAACACCGCACGACCAGCGGCTAACGCCTCTGCTCATATATGCCTATCGTGAAAACTTACTATTCGGAATTTGAAAGTTATGTGTTAAAGCGTT
>DGRP01000128.1:0-375 GCA_002391065.1 Ruminococcus sp. UBA4385
TCCTGCCCTGATCGTCGATCTCCATAACCTTTACAACAATCTCATCGCCAACGGATACAATATCCTCAACCTTCTCAACTCTGCTCTTATCAAGCTTGGAGATGTGTACAAGTCCGTCCTTTCCGGGAGCGATCTCAACAAAAGCACCGAAATTCATGATCTTGACTACCTTACCTCTGTAAATAGCACCGATCTCAGGATCATTAGCTATTGTATTGATAATATCAATTGCCATCTGGCACTTATCCTTATCAATACCGGATACAAATACACTTCCGTCTTCGTTGATGTCGATCTTTACATCACACTCTGCAGAAATCTTCTGGATAACCTTTCCGCCTGAGCCGATAACCTCTCTGATCTTATCAACAGGCA
>DGRP01000128.1:459-10417 GCA_002391065.1 Ruminococcus sp. UBA4385
TGCTTACCTCAGGTCTTACCTCAGGAATAGCCTTGAGCATAATCTCATCAAGAATATAATCTCTTGCCTTATGAGTCTTAGCAAAAGCACTCTCGATAATATCATAGGTCAGTCCGTCAACCTTAATATCTACCTGAATAGCTGTGATTCCGTTCTTGGTACCGCCAACCTTAAAGTCCATATCGCCGTAGAAGTCCTCAAGTCCCTGAATATCCACCATAGTCATCCAGCTGCCGTCTTCCTTAGTAATAAGGCCGCATGAGATACCTGCTACAGGAGCTTTGATCGGAACACCTGCTGCCATGAGTGCAAGCGTAGAGCCGCAGATAGAAGCCTGTGAAGTAGAACCGTTCGAGGAAAGCACCTCAGATACGCATCTGATAGCATAAGGGAAATCCTCAACTGAAGGAAGTACAGGAACAATAGCTCTTTCAGCGAGAGCTCCGTGACCGATCTCTCTTCTTCCGGGGCCTCTTGAAGGTCTTGTCTCACCTACAGAGTAGGACGGGAAATTATACTGGTGCATATATCTCTTTGTAGTCTCTTCATCAATTCCGTCAAGCTTCTGAGCATCGGAAACAGGACCGAGAGTACAAACAGTCAGCACCTGAGTCTGACCTCTGGTGAAGATACCTGAGCCGTGAACTCTGGGCAGTACGTCAACCTCAGCTGCGAGAGGTCTGATCTCATCTATACCTCTGCCGTCAACTCTCTTGCCCTCATAGAGCCAGTCTCTTACTATTGTCTTCTGAGCCTTATACATAACCTCTCCGATAATTTCGGGAAGATTCTCATACTCTTCGGAGAATGTCTCAAGAATCTCGTCCTGAATAGGAACAAGTCTTGCATCTCTTACAGTCTTATCATCGGTATCAAGTGCATACTTGAGCTTTTCACCAAACTGAGCTGCGATCTTGTCCATAAGGTCATGATCAAGCTCCATAGACTCAAACTCAAACTTAGGCTTACCGATCTGAGCCTGAATATCTTTAATGAATGCAACCATTTTCTTGATCTCTGCATGACCGAACTTGATAGCCTCAAGCATAAGGTCATCAGGGATCTCATCAGCGCCTGCCTCGATCATTACGACCTTATCCTCTGAGCCTGCAACTGTAAGGTTAAGTCTGTTGTTCTGTCTCTGCTCAAGAGTAGGGTTAAGAACAAGCTCACCGTCAACATAGCCTACATTAATTGAAGCTACAGGTCCGTTCCAAGGAATGTCAGAGATAGAGATAGCAACTGCTGCACCGATCATACCTGCAATTTCAGGCGAATTATCAGGGTCAACTGAAAGTACTGTCATTACAACAGATACATCATTTCTCATATCCTTAGGGAAAAGAGGTCTGATAGGTCTGTCTACGCATCTGGAAGCAAGAATAGCCTTATCGGAAGCCTTTCCTTCTCTCTTTGTGAAAGAGCCGGGTATTCTGCCGACTGAGTACATTTTCTCCTCAAAATCAACTGAAAGAGGGAAAAAGTCTACACCCTCTCTGGGCTTTGCAGAAGCTGTTACGTTTGCCATAACTACAGTCTCGCCGTATCTTACCCAGCAAGAACCGTTAGCAAGGCCGCAGGTCTTTCCTGTTTCAATCACAACAGGTCTGCCTGCATAAGTAGTTTCAAAAGTTCTGAAATTTTCAAACATACTGTTATCCTCCGTTAATTTATTTTCAGCTGCGGTGATAACATTAGCAATAAACACAATCCTCATTAGCTGAGGGCTCTGTTTGTTGCTAAATGATGTCTCCGCAAGCTTTTTAACAACACCTTAAATAAACACCAAAAGGCAGAGACAATTATCCTGCCCTGCCTTGGTGTTACATCTGAATTACTTACGAATTCCGAGTTTTTCGATAGTAGCTCTGTATCTCTCGATATCGTTGTTCTTGAGATACTTAAGAAGGTTTCTTCTCTTACCGATCATCTTGAACAGACCGCTTCTGGAGTGGTTATCCTTCTTATGTGTCTTGAGGTGTTCAGTAAGGTCGCTGATTCTCTTTGTAAGGATAGCGATCTGAACCTCGGGTGAGCCTGTGTCGGTCTCGTGAGTTCTGTTGGCTTCAATAATAGCCGTCTTCTCGTCTTTTCTGAGCATTTTCATTACCTCTTTCTGAATTATTATCCTCTGAAAAAGAATATGGCAGGTAACATTCTCACTATGGAGCGCAGCCCATATTCTGTCGCAGGGAACGCTGTATATACACAGCTTTTTTATTATACACTAAATCCCCCGAATTGTAAAGAGTGTTTACACTTTTTTTACAATTATTATTATCCGAGAGAATAATGCTATAATTATTATAGCATACATACATTTATAGTGTCAAGATATCAAGTTCAAATTTTTCAAAATCAGTACTTGACAAAACAAAAAAACTGTGCTATAATTAATCCTGTTAAATTTGCAGGTGTGGCGGAATTGGCAGACGCGCTAGCTTCAGGTGCTAGTGTTCGCAAGGACGTGTGGGTTCAAGTCCCACCATCTGCACTGAGAGGCCTCTGAATTTTTTGTTCAGAGGCTTGTTTTTTTCTTGATTTTTTGACAAAATTGTGATATTATTATGTTGTAGGATCAATTTGAGAGGCAGGCTTTTGTATGAAATACTCTACAACAGAATTATTGTCTGAACTGAAAAGTACCGAAGAGTACGATTCTTTTCTTGAAGAAAACAAAGATGAACTGCTAAAAAGAAACGTTGCAAATATGCTCAATGAGATCATAGTCCGTAAAAAGATTTCTAAGAGTCAGCTTATTAATGATTCTCAGATAAACCGTATTTATGCTTATCAGATTTTATCAGGTGCGAAAAGCTCTCCGACCAGAGACAAGCTGTTATGTCTGCTTATTGCATTACACCTATCATTAGATGAGATACAGGCATTCCTGAAATCAAACGGCTATCCGCAATTATATCCAAGAATAAAAAGAGACAGCATAATTATTTTCTGTATAAACAAAGGGTCCACTGTTGTTGAAACGAATTACGAGCTGTTTTCACACGAGGAAAAGGCATTGTTATGATATAAAGAGCACAGCTGCACAGCTATGCTCTTTTCTTATTTCATTGCAACTATCCAGTATGCCAGACATTCGCCTGTCTTTCCGACATTGGGGGCAAAATTATCTCCGGCCGGATCTCTTCTGCATACAACAGACAGATAATTGTAGTCTTTGATCCCATATGAAAGGTTGGTCTGATTTATATTTACGTAATCTAGCCATTCAAAATCATCAGGGTATGAGCCTACGGTCATAAAATCTCTTTTGACCCAATTAATAAATACTTCTTTATCGTCTTTGCCTTTTTCGTTCCTCCAAAAGCACCATACAATAACAAACTGCACCTCATGGTCCAATGAAAGGCCTACCTCTTCAAAATAAGGCAAGGGATTAATTTCCTGATCAAGATGGTTTTCTGACAGAGCATCTACCGCCTTTTGACAAGCTCTGTCAAGCTGACCGCTTGCATGAAGAAGATTTGCACCATATTTTTCTCTCATAGGGTTGACAAAATCACACAGAGCATTTGAAAGCCCGGTTGAGCCCTCCGTGGACAAGTATTCTGTTGCTTCATCTTCATAGTCTTGTTGGTTTTCATAGCGCTCTTCATTTTCATAGTTGTAGTCTGGTGTTTCTGCAATGACGGGTTCAGGCGCTGCGGTTGTAGTTGTGGTGACGGTAGTGGTCTCTGTGACTGCTTCGGAATCGGATTCTTCGGCAGAAGAGGAGGATCCTGAAGCTGCTGAGGTTTCAGCAGCCGAACTTGTATCAGAATTATAATATGATGACGAATCAACTATTTCATCAACGTCAGACGAATATTCAGTATCACTCGGAACAATGGCCGTCATTTTTTTATTGTCAGGCACCGATGCCTTAGGAAGACTTTTTCCTAAAGTATTATGCGCAAATATCACGGCTCCCGTTATTACTGCGGCAGCACACAACGCACTTGCAGCAATAGCAGGTACAGACACAATCTTTGCCTTCGGCATAGAGATAGTCTGCCTTGGGTTAAGAGCGCTCATACAGTAAAAGCAAAATTTAGAACTCTTGGGAAGCTCGGCTCCGCAATTCGGGCATTTATTCATTTGCACCACCTCCGTGCCTTTGCAAGAGCAGTATTCAGCTCGTTTGCATCATTATATCTTTCGCTCGGATTTATTGACAGACATTTTTGAAGTATCTTCTTTATATGCTTGTTTTCGCACATTTTCACAGAGGGGTGAACTCCCGTTATAAGCATATTAAGTATAACGCAAAGAGAATAAAGATCAGTTCTGTTATCAGACTGTAAAAAGCCGAACTGCTCTGGCGCAGCATAGCCAATTGTTCCAAGAACAGTAGTATCACCGTCATTGGATTTTTTATATAATCTGGCTGAATCAAAATCTATTATCTTAATAGTATTATCATCTGTAATGATTATATTTTCAGGTTTAAGGTCCCTGTGTACAATGCTGCACTGATGAAGCGCATACAAGCCTTTGCATATATTCATTACAATATCAACAGCCTCTCGCTCCCCCATATTATGATCTAAATCCTCCAGAGTAACACCCTCACAGAATTCCTCATATATGATATAAGCATCATCAGCTTCGGCAATCTCATATATACTGCACACATTTTCCGAGTTGATATTCTGAAGTATCTTATAGACCTCTATATCCGCGGGCTTGAATATTGTTGTACGAACCAGCTGATGACCCTTATCATCACTTAAAAGTACTTTTTCGTGACTGCTTTTTTTTACAAGGTAATTAGTTACAGTAAATCTATCAGATATAATATCTTCAAGCTCTTTATAATCAACACACGCATCAAACACTTTACTGCACTTCCTTACAGAAAAAAACTTTTCTAATCTATTATATCATATAGAAATACTGTTTTCAAGCACGAATAAAAAAATTTATATATTTTTCCAAATATGCTTGGTGAATTTATCTGTCACGAAGTTTTTTTATTATGTTTTTTTATTATATTGACATAAAGCCTATATAATGATATAATTAGTATAGATTTTTATACCCAAAAACAACTATTCAGCCAAGGCGGAATTATTATGAGCAATAAAAATGTTAATTCAAAAAATAAAGCATATCCGTATATCAGGAATATTACGGCTTTGTTTTTATGCATTGTTATAAATCTGGCAGGCAGACAGCTTTCTGCAACCTATGAGCTTCCGGGCTGGTTTGATACCTATGGTACGTTTATATCATCTTATACTATGGGTCCTGTTCCGGGGGCAATAGTCGGAGCTTCGGGAAATCTGATTATTTCATTCTGGAAACCAAATGCATTCGCATACTCATTAGTCAGCATTTTTCTTGCTGTCAGTGTTGGTTATATGGCAAGAAAAAAATATTTTAATACCGTTTTTCACACTATGACCGTTGCAGGAGCTACCGCAGTAGGCTCAACTATTATTTCATCTGTACTAAATATTGTCTTAAATAAATGCAGTACTAATAATATATGGGGAAACGGTGTCAGAGATTATCTGACAGGAATCGGTCTCGGAAAAATCCCGTCTACTATCATAGGTGAGTTTTATCTGGAGTTCCCCGATAAGCTGCTTGCTGCAATGCTAATGTATATTATTATCAGGATAGCCAGATCAATCAGCAAAAACAGGAAGTCAGATGTTCTGAAAAAATCTTCTGCCGCTGCAATTGCATTTTTTTTGATTATCGGTATTGGTGCTTTGCCCGTTTATACATCTGCCGAGCCTGCAAAAGAAGTCAACACTGACAAAAACATTCCTATCTCATATATCCAGACTATATACAACAGCGAGAACGGTCTGAACTGCGGTCATGCTAATGATATTGCTCAGACTAATGACGGCATTCTATGGATAGGCACTTATGCCGGTCTTTACAGATATAACGGTACTGAATTTGTACTCAGGAATGATTTTGATGCTGTAAGGAATGTAAACTGTCTGTATGTTGACAGAGAAGGCAGACTATGGATAGGTACAAACGATAACGGCCTTGTAGTTGTTATAAACAATGAGGTTACCAATGTTCTGACGTCAGACAACGGACTGCCCTCTGACTCTATAAGGTCAATCGTTCAGAGCGCTGACGGAGAATACTATATTGGAACTTCTGACGGTATCATAACCTTAGAGCTTAAAATGGGAATAACTATGAAAGCTGTTATACCCGAGGTAGGTTATGTCAGCAGGCTGTCTGCTGATGAGAATGGTCATGTATCTGCGATAAATGCTGAGGGCTGCATTTTCGTGCTTGAGGATAACAAGATACTTGCCTCGCTCGACCCCAAGACCGAAGGCGTTAATTTCAGCAGCTGTTCTTTTGACTCTAAAGGTACGCTTTATGTCGGAACTGTCGATGCCGAGGTTATTGAATACAGATTTTTTAAGCATTCTCTTGTTTCATTCAGAAAGACCTACTGCCCGCAGCTTTCAAAAATAAACTGCATATATCCCGAAATAAATAATCAGACATGGATCTGCTCGGACAATGGTATCGGTTATATTGACTCTGACAATCGGTTTATGAAGCAGGAATCCGGAGACTTTAACCACTCTGTCGAGAAAATGACCTTAGATTATCAGGGAAACCTCTGGTTTGCATCATCAAGGCTGGGGCTTCTGAGACTTTCACGTTCAACCTTTACAGATGTGTTTGCAGATACAGGTCTCGATTCCAGCGTTGTAAACACAACTGCTATGTATAAAAACAATCTGTATATCGGTACTGATGACGGACTGAAAATAGTTGATATTAATAACAGAAACCCGTTTGAAAATGATCTTACCAAGCTTTTTGAAGGCAAACGTATCAGATGCCTTATGACCGACTCTGAAAACAATCTTTGGATATGCAGTTATGGCATAGGGCTGGTATGCCTTGACAAATATGGTATCATACACGAATTATATAAAGATCACAGCGAGCTTGGTCAGAGAGCCAGAACCTGTTATGAAATGAAAGACGGAACTATTGCAGTTAGTACATCTAACGGTGTGTTCTTTATTAAGAACTACAAGATCGAATCAAGCATTCCCTACGGCGATGAGTTTGGCTATGCGACAGTTTTATGCTTCCTGCAGAATGATGACGGTACACTTTATGCAGGTACGGACGGAAACGGAATTGCTGTTATCAGAAATGGCAGAATGGACAGCTCTATTACAAGAGATGACGGCCTTACTTCGGGAGTTGTCATGAGAATGGTTCGTGACCCTGAGGATAACAGCGTTTATATAGTCACATCAAACAGTATATGCCGTCTGGCTGATAATAAGCTCAGGCAGTTAAAAGACTTCCCTTACACAAACAATTATGACCTGTTCATTGATGATGACGGCGAATTGTTTGTGCTTGGAAGCTCAGGTATTTATGTTGTTGATAAAAATGCCCTCATAAACGGAAAACTTAATTCCAATTATATGATACTAGATTCACGCAGAGGTCTTGTAGGCGCTCTTACAGCAAATGCATGGTGCGGTCAGGATAAGGATAAAAATGTATTTCTCTGTGCTGACAGAGGCGTTTACATGATGAATCTTGACGGATATACGATCAAGCAGAGACCTTACAGGCTGACAGTATCAAGTGTAAGAGTAGATGATAAGCTCAGGGAGATTGACCGCAGTCTGCCGCTTACGGTCAACAGAGATGTAACTAAAATCGAGTTTGTGCCCGAAATAATTAATTACACTCATGATGACCCGATAGTTTCATACTATCTTGAAGGCTTTGAAAGCAGCTGGACTAATGTACGGCAAAGTGAGCTTCTTTCAGTTTCATATACTAATCTGGAACCCGGTGACTATACCTTTCACCTGGCAATCAGAGACGAAAACGGAAAGATCCTCGAGGAAAACACCTACAGGCTGAGCAAGGAGTCTGCGATATATGACAGATCATGGTTCAGATACTACATGATCGGAGTTGCTGTTGTATTCATCGGCTGGCTGACATGGTTTATAACAAGAACTCAGATGCAGCATACTATACAGATTCAGCAGGCCAGACTGAAAATGGCTCTCCAACAGCTGCAGATGGGCAACGAAACGATTCTTGCAATTGCTAAAACAGTTGATGCCAAAGATGTACGAACAAGCAAGCACTCACAAAGAGTATCCGAGTACTCAGCCATGATCGCTAAAGAATATGGATTTACAAAAGCGGAGCAGGATAATATCAGAAATGCTGCACTTTTACATGATATAGGAAAGATCGGAATTCCTGACAAGGTTCTGAATAAGGACAGCAGACTTACTGATGAAGAGTACGCTTTAATGAAGACTCACGTTACTAAAGGTGCGGATATACTTAAAGACTTTACTCTGATTGATCACGTTGTTGAGGGTGCAAGATACCACCATGAACGCTATGACGGAAAAGGCTATCCCGATGGTCTCAAAGGTGAGGAAATCCCGCTTTACGGAAGAATTATCTCTATAGCAGATGCATTTGACGCTATGACAGCAAACCGTGTCTATAGGAAAAGACAGGATTTTGACTACGTTATGAGCGAGCTGCACAAAGGAAGAGGAACGCAGTTTGACCCTGAGCTTCTTGACATTTTCCTGAGACTTATTGATATGAAAAAGATTGATATTGATGCTCTGTACAAAGAAACAAACGAACAAGAGGAGGAATGATAATGTCAGTCGAGAAAAAGAATCTGATATGTTCACTTATTGCTGCTCTTCTGGCAATCGGTATTTTCTTCTTTGTTTATAAGTACACATCAAATGAAGAGTTAGCTAAAGATAAGGTTACGGTCGGTTTTATTTATGACGGTGACAAAAGTACGCCATATACTGCTAATTTTATTCATGCGGCAAAACAGCTTAAATCTGAATACGGCAAGAAAGTCACAGTGATCGAAAAATATAATGTCCCGTCTGATAACATCGAGGAAACGATCGACGAGCTTGCAAAAAATAAATGCGACATAATCTTTACCAACACTTATGAGTATGGAAAAGCAACTAAAAAAGCTGCTGAAAAATATCCTGACATTCAGTTTTGTGCCGCTACCTGTGATAATGCAAACGAAAAGCCCGTTTTAGAAAACTATCATACCTTTATGGGTGAAATTTATCAAGGCAGATATGTATGCGGTCTTGCGGCAGGAGCTAAGCTTCAGCAGATGATCAAAGAAGGGATAATTACTGAGTCGCAGGCTTTAGTCGGATATGTTGCTGCCTTTCCTAATGCTGAGATCATTTCAGGATATACAGCTTTTTTCCTTGGAGTTCGCAAGCAATGTCCGAGCGCTGTTATGAAGGTTAAATATGTTGATACATGGAACAGCTTTGTTCTTGAACGGAAGGCTGCTCAGGCGCTGATCGACGAAGGCTGTGTGATTATTTCACACCATACAAACTCAATAGGCTCTGCTATAGCCTGTGAAGAATCTGAAAGAGAAATTCCTGTATATCATGTTGGATACAATCAGGATATGAGTGAAATTGCTCCATTGAGCGCACTTATAAGCTGCAAACTTGACTGGGCTCCGTACTACATTTCTGCAGTCGGCGCAGTGCTTGACGGAGAAAGTATTGAAAAGCACCTTGAAGCAAATATCCACGGAAATGATGCCAGCGCCGGATTTGATGAAGAATGGGTCTCAATGTTTGATATTAACCCGGGAATTGCTCCCGAGGGATGTGAAAAAATGCTTGAAGATGCGATCAAAAATATTGCTAACGGCAAAACTCACATTTTCCAAGGAGACTATAAAGGTACTGACCCCAATGATCCGTCAGACACATACGACCTGAACACAGAATACATAGAAAACAAGAATTCCTCAGCTCCAAGCTTCCACTATGTGCTCGATGACGTGATAACTATTGAAAAATAGAAAAGGCCGCCTGAAATAAGGCGGTCTTTATACATAACAAAGCCCGAGTAAAAAACTCGGGCTTAAGGCAATACCGCACGACCCACG